>VEQI01000048.1:1510-13559 GCA_018883305.1 Limnohabitans sp.
TGCAAGCAGATGGCGCAACTGCTGAAGTCGGAATCACAGCATCTGTCTGCATTGCTGGGATATACGCCGCTGGCTTGAATGACTCCTCACGGTCATCCAACCACCGGCACAAAGCTCGACCGCGCCTCGCGCTCCAGAGCTTGTGTCAAGCGCAGCAGCAAAGCAATCAGGGTGGCTTGCTCGTTCTCGTCCAGCGGCGACATCAGTTCTTCATACGCCTGTTGCACGGGTTGACGTGCTTGCAGCAACAGGGCTTGCCCCTCAGGGGTCAATGACACGGCCATCTGACGCTGGTTGGAGGGCACCCGTTCACGCACGCACAGTCCGCGCTCTTGCAAACCCTTGAGCACCCGCAACACGGTCACCTTGTCAAAAGCCAAGGCCTTGGCCAGCCGTGTCTGATCGATCTTGGGCTGTGCTTCCAGAATGGCCAACACACCATACTGTGCAGGCGTGAGTGACAAGCTAGCACAGGCCCGTTCAAAGATGGCCACGGAAATCTGATGCGATCGGCGCAACAGAAATCCGGGGCGTTCGTATAACCCGTCGGTGGCCATGGGCTAGGGATTCCCGGGAGACCGCACCTGGCCACCGGCCCGGATAATCGGTGTTTTGTTTTTCAACTCAAACGGCATGCATCGCCCCTCTGCTTCTCGACGCCAACTTCTTGCCCTGCTGGCTGCAGGTGCCAGCACCCCACTGATGGCACAACCGGCGGGCACGCCGCTTCGGTTGATGGTGCCCTTCACCCCGGGCACTGGCATTGACTTGATTGCTCGCACCCTGGGGCCCAAGCTGTCGCAACGCCTGAACCGCCCCGTGGTGGTGGAAAACCGAGTGGGCGCCTCGGGCAACATCGGCACCGAAGCCGTGGTGCGCGCAGCGCCGGATGGCAGCACGCTGCTGGTCAGCGTCAACACCTTGGTGATGAACCGGAGCCTCTATCCGCAACTCAGCTTCGACCCCATTCAAGATCTGGAGCCCATCAGTCAAACCAGTTGGGGGCAGTTGCTGCTGGTCACACATCCCCACTCGGGTTACCGAACCGCCTCGGAGTTGGCTCAAGCAGCCAAACGGCAACCCGGCAAGATCAACTATGCGTCCCCCGGTGTCGGCACCCCGCACCATCTGTCGATGGAGTTGTTCAAGAACACAGCCCGCATCTTCCTGGTCCACATCCCCTATCGTGGCACCGGCCCCGCCGTGACGGATTTGTTGGGCGGACAAGTAGACGCCATGTTCCTGCCCATTCACGTCGCGCTGCCGCACATCCGCTCCGGTCGTCTGACCGCGCTGGCGATTGGCAGCAACAAGCGTCATGCCCTGCTGCCCGATTTGCCCACCGTGGCCGAGCAACATCTGGGTGATGTGAACGTGGACATGTGGTTCGGCATCTTCGCGCCTAAAGGCACGCCGCCGGACATCATCCAGTCGCTGAATCGGGACATCAATCAATTGTTGACGGGTGACGATGTCAAGAAAGCCTTCCTCTCGCAAGGCATGGACCCGCGTGGCAGCACTGCGCAAGAATTTGCGCAACTGGTTCAGCGCGATGCCGAGCGCTGGGCCAAAGTGGTCAAGGAGCAAGGCATCCGGGCCGAGTGAAGACTCGCGCATTTGGCGTTCTTCAACCCAGATTAACGCCCCGCAGACGATCCGTCACCGCCAGCGCCACCGCTGGGGTGATGTCGTTGCCACGCCAAACCACATGACTGTCCTGTCGAATCAGGTGCCAGCGGTGCTGGTAAGTGGCTGGCCATGCCAGGCCAGGTGTGGCTGGCAACACATGCAATGGAATGCGTGCAGCCGTCATGGCTGCTTGCAAACAAGCCGTTGAATCTGCAGGCGCTTGGTCTGAACACACCAGGGTATAGCCAGGGCCCAGTGCATCCAGCAGTGACACCCCTTCAGACAACCAGACATGCGGCGCACGGCAACCCGGCACGGTGGAGGGTGTGAAGCTGCCCATGCTGTACGCAGGCGCATCTTCACCGTCGTACATCATCACCGGCGAGTCGTTGTAGTAATAGCCAAAGTTCAATCCTGCGCAGCAGTATTGCTGCACATTCAACGCATAGAGGTCTTCGCCAAAGCTGCGTCGAGACGCATCTCCCGCAGCACTCGCATCCTCAATATCATCAGGGATGGCCCGTCGACGTTGGCTCATGGCGTGCGCATGGTTCATGGCGAAATGCGACACCTGTTCGGTGATGGGATGCCGTTCGCGCGCATAGGCTTGCAGCGCCTGGGGCGTGGCCCACCCCTCGAACTGTGCAGCCAGATGCCAGGCCAGGTTGTCAGCATCTGCAATGCCGGCATTCATGCCATAGCCCGCATAAGGCACCCATAGGTGCGCGGCATCCCCGGCGATAAACACCCGACCCTCCTGCAATTTGTCGGCCACCAGGCGACGGCCGATCCAGTCTTCCTTGCTGAGCATCTCGTATGAAAATTCAGGCCCCACCCCCAGGATGGTGCGGATCGCCCAGTCACGATCCACCGACTCGAAGTCGGTTTCATGGTCACGCAAGTAGTTGTGAATCAGCCAGGTCTCCCGACCATCAATGGCGTACACGTTGCCACTGCGGCGCGGATTCACGGAGAACATCGCCCAGGCTGGAGACGCTTGCAGGCGCGAGATCAGGTCTGGCGCACGCACACAGGTGCTTTGCACCCGTTGCACCACTTCATCACCCACCAGCTGGGCGCCAATGGATTTGCGCACCAGCGATCGTCCGCCATCGCAGCCCACCACAAAACGTGCGCGCAGGGCGACCGTGGTGCCCTGGCTCAAATCGGTACAACGCACCAGCGCGCACTCGGCATCCTGCTGAATCTCGACAGCCTGATGCTGATACAGGGTGCGAATCGCGGTTTGTTGTCGCACATGACGAGCCAGAATGGGCTCGATGTAGCGCTGGTTCAGGCGATGTGGTGGCTCTGGCGTGGGCCACCAGCCGTCAGGGCCACTGTGATCTGTCAAGCGCGTGCGCCGCCCAGGAATATGGATGCGGGTGATCTCCTGCCCCACCGTGCTGGTGCGGTAAGACACGTCGTGAGGATAGTCGTCCGGTAAGCCACTGGCACGCAAGTCATTGGCCACGCCCAGGCGACGAAACACTTCCATGCTGCGCGCTGAAATATGGTTGCACTTGATCTCGGGGGCTGCCTCTGCGGCTTTCATCTCGATGATGACGCTTCGCACCTGGCGCTGTGCCAGGCACATCGCCAGGGTCATGCCGACGGGACCGGCACCCACGATCAGAACATCGGTATCCAAGGGTTGACTCATAGGGGAACGTTCAAGGCATCGTACTCAAACAACCAGTCGTAACGCCGCCGCACGGACTCGGGCTGCCACTCTCGGTCCACATAGGCCACGGCCACCGCGTCATCCGCCAGTTGCGGGTTGTGAAAGCGCTGCGCGTTGTCACGCGAGCGGTTCACGATGTCCGCTGTGCGCTGCCAACGCAGGGCTTCGAAACGAGCGAATCCCTGCGCGGGCGAGTCCGCTGCAGCCAGACATCGCCCCATCACGGCGGCATCTTCCAGCGCCATGTTGGCGCCTTGCGCCAGGAACGGCAAGGTGGGATGCGCGGCATCACCCACCAGGCACACGGGACCATGGGCCCAACCACGTCGCGGCTCACGTCCCAGCAACGCCCACTTGAAGGGCTGGTCGATGTGGCTCATCAGGGTGCGGACATCTTCATGCCAGCGTCCGAAATCACGCAGCAACTCCTCATGACTGCCAGGTTCATTCCAGGACTCACCGCGCCAGTCACCACGCTCGACAATGCCCACCACGTTCATGAGTTGGCCGCCATGCACAGGATACGTGATGACGTGCGCCCCCGGCCCCACCCAGTTGGTTCCCACGGGCTGGCGCAAATGTGCCGGCAATCGGTCCATGGGCACCAGGCCACGCCAGGCCAGCAGATCCATGAACTGAGGCTTGTCCTCACCCAGGCATTGCTGACGCAAGCGTGAATGCACGCCATCTGCCGCAATCAGCGCGTCAGCCTGAAAGGTTCGGCCATCCTCTGTGTGCAAGCTCACCCCAGAACCGTCAGAGTGCGCTGCCGTGATGCGCGCGCCCAGCGTGATGCATCCCGGCGCGCGGGACTGCACGGCGCGCGCCAGCACCTGGTGCAAATCTCCCCGATGCACCATCCAGTAGGGAGCGCCAAATCGCTGAAGGCAATCCTCGCCCAGGTCAAATAATTTCCAACGTTGCCCCGTGGACCAAAGTCGAATTTCCTTGCCCGCGGCGGCACACACCAGCGGCGTCAATTCCTCCGCCAGCCCCCAGTGCTGCAATACTTTCACGCCATTGGGCGAGATCTGCAAGCCCGCGCCCACCTCCGCCAGTTGAGACGCCTGCTCATAAAGACGAACCTCGAAGCCTTGCTCCAGCAAGGCAAGGGCCGTCCCCAGCCCGGCAATGCCTGCGCCGGCAATGGCAATCTGGCCACGCGCACTCATTGGGGCTTGATGTTGTTGGCCTTGGCCACTTGTTGCCACAGATCGATTTCCTGGGCCAGGGCTCGTCCCAGTTCTGCTGAGGTACTGCCAATGGGGCGAATGTCCAGCTTGGCCAACCGCTCCTGGGTCTCGGGCAAGCGCATGATCTTGGCGACCTCTTCTTCCAGGCGCTTCACAATGGGCGCGGGTGTACCGGCGGGCGCAAACACCCCTGTCCACAAACTCACCGCCAGATCAATGCCCTGTTCTTTCAGCGTGGGCACCTGCGGATAAGCCGCCATGCGCTGATCCGAGGTCACGGCCAAAGCACGCAGCTTGCCCGCTTTCAACAAAGACGAAATGGGGCCAGAGTCCACCAGCGTCATCTGCACTTCCTGTGTCATGACCGCATTGATGGAGGGTGCGCTGCCCGGATAGGGCACATTCAGCGCCACCAGCCCGGAACGGCTCTTGATCAACTCCATCACGAGCTGAAACGAGGCCGCAGGGTAAGAGTAGTTGCTCTGGTTGGGATGGGCCTTGGACCATTGCACCAGGTCATTGAAGTTGCGTGCCGGTGAGCTGTCAATCACGCCCAGAATCAGTGGGAACGAACCCACCATGGACACGGGCGCAAAGTCGGCCACCGAGTTGTACGGTGGCTTGGACAGTAGCACCTGGTTGAACACCATCGGACCACTGGCAGCTACCAGCAGGGTGTAGCCATCGGGTGCAGCCTTGGCCACAAAATCGGTGCCCACCACTGCACCGGCACCCGGTTTGTTCTCCACCACCACGGACTGGCCCAACGCGGTGGTGAGCTTCTCGGCCAGCAAACGAGCCAGGATGTCGTTGCCACCCCCCGGGGTGTAAGGCACCACAATACGCACCGTCTTGCTCGGCCAGGTCGCCTGGGCCTGCACGGTGCTGGACCAACCGAGGGTCAGCGAAGCAGCTGCACAAGCCAACCACTGGCCCGCCCGCAGCATGGAATGACGACGTTTCATGAGTTGTCCCCTTGTGTTGTTCAAATTTTGGCCACCGAGGCCACCAGTACCGCTGAACGTCCCGCCTGCATGGCCGCAAAGCATCGATCCAAGGCAGGCTCCATGTCTTCGGCCTGACGGACCCACTCGCCATGGGCGCCAAAGGCTTCGGCCACCTTGTCATAGCGACGAACTTCGCCTGGCCAGCGTGCATAAAACTGATTGGCCTGCGCTGCGGCCCCTTTGGGATGCACACGCAGCACGGCCTCCTTGACGGCTTGCCAGCCCCCATTGTCCAGAACCACCGTGAGGATGGGCAATCCATAAGACTGTGACACAGCGTACACCGAAGAAGGCGTGGAGAAATGGAAACCACCATCCCCCTCGATATGCACCACCCGGCTGTCCGGCCGAGCCAGCTTGACGCCCAAGGCCATGCCCGCGCTGTAACCCAGGCCACCACCTGCACCACCCAGCAAGGACAAGGGCTCGGTGCGGCCAATTTGCTGCAGCACCGCCGGCGCATTGCGAATGCCCTCATTGATCACCACATCATGCGGCGCCAGATGACGACCCACCGCCGCACACACCCACGCCGGGTTCAGAGCATCAGCTTCACCCGCCGCAGCGGCAGCCGCCGCCCACTTGGCGCGGCGTTGGGCGTGTTGCTCAGGCCAGGTGCTCGTGCGTGCTTGCACGCGGGCGTGGAAGGCCTCATCGGCCAATGACAACACGGCATCGTGAATGGCGCGCAAGGCCACGGCGCAATCAGCCGGCCAGCGCGCGTCGCTGGCAAAGCCCCACATCGGAAAATCTTTCTTGATCGGATCGACATCGATGTGCAGCCATTGCGTGTCCTCACGCGGACGGGTGACATGGGGCAGCCAGGGCACATCCACATCCAGTAACAGACCCACATCCGTCTCTGGCAGCAGCGGGCTGGGGTCAAAACCGAAGAAGCACGGCGACTCACGCGATATGCACAACCAAGCAGGGCTGAATTCCACCACCCGAATGCCGCACAAGCGCGCCAGCGCCTCCAGGGCCTGCACCGCTTCGGGTTTGCGCCCCAGGTAGGAGGTGATCACCAACGGGTGCTCGGCCTGCATCAAGGTGCGTGCCACTCTCATCACCGCCTCAGAGGGCAATCCGCCCAGCTGTGCAGCTCCATACCGTTCAGCCGGGTAGCTGCGCACCCGCTCTGGTGCCCAGGACTCCAGCAAGGTTTCACGCGGCAAGGTCAGATACACCGGCCCGGCCGGCTCACTGTGCATCACGGTATGCGCACGGCGCAACACCTCCTTGGCCACCACACCGGAGGGCAAGTTGTATTCCCACTTCACATACGGACGAACCAGCGAACCGATGTCGAACGGGTCTTGCACATAGTGCACATAGTTGTCACGCGCGCCCGGCAACTCACCGTGCAGGGTGAACGGCGACTTGCCTGCCATCAGCAGTACCGGCAGACGCGCGCGCATGAGGTTGTGCAGGCCCATGGCCGCGTTGGCCGTGCCCGCGTCCACATGCACCATCACCCCTTGCCCTTGCCCGGTGACGGCGGCATACCCCCCCGCCATGTGGATGGCCACGTTTTCATGCGGGCACAACACCACGGTGGGCGCGGGGCGCCCGTCCAGCTCTGCTTGCGCCAGCTCCTCCACCAGGGTCACATGGTCGGTGCCCAGATTGGAGAACAAGTAGTCGACGCCCGCTTCGCGCAGGCCGTCCAGAAAATAGCGTGCCGTGGTGTGCATGGTGCGCTCAGGCCGTGGAAGCCATCAGGTCGATGTGCATCGGGTCATAAGGATAAAGCCAGTTGTTGCGTGAGGCCGCGATGTTGCGGTCCTTGAAGGCTTGTTTCATCTGCTGCGCATCTGCAATGTGATAGAGCTCCCCCATCTCGGTGGACTCCAGCACCACGCGTGCGGTGCGCGGGGCGCGGTGGCGTTCGTAAATCTTGAGCATGTCCGCCAAGGGCTGCTGCAGTTGCAGCGCACGACTCAGGATGGCGGCGTCCTCTATTGCCATGGCCGCGCCTTGCGCCATGTAGGGCAGTGTGGGGTGCACGGCATCGCCCAGCAGCGTCACGTGGTCAGTGCTCCACGTCATCACGGGTTTGCGGTTGTTCAAGGCCCAACGGAAACACTGGTCACGGTCTGCCGCCTCAATCACGGCTCGCACCATGGGGTGCCAGCCCGCGTAGTCCTGATCGAGTTCGCGCCAGGGCTGACGCGCGGTCCAGGACTCCTCCTCCCAGGGGCGCTCCACGCAGCCCACAAAATTCAGCACCTTCGCCGAACGCATGTAGTACATCACTGCGTGGTTGTTGGGACCGCACCAGATGGTGGAGGCGATGGGTGGACGCAACTCAGGGGCGATGCGTTCGATGGGAATCGCCAGACGCCAGGCCACCTGACCCGTGAACACAGGCGGCTCGGCATTCACCACATGCTGGCGCACCACGGACTTGATGCCATCCGCGCCCACCACCAGTTCAGCCTGCACCGACTTGCCATCGGCAAAATGAATCGTGGCGCCATGCGTTTGCTCGGTGACGTGCGTGGCACGTGCACCCAGTTGCAGCGCCTGTGGGTCCAGGCCCTGGACCACGGCCAGCAAGGCCGCGTGCAAGTCCACGCGATGGATCTGGTAGTAAGGATGGCCATGGCGCGCCTCATGGTCAGCGCCCAGGCGAATTTCATGCAGCAACTCGCCGGTGTCAAAGCGACGGAACTCAAAGGATGACGGCTTCACCGCCATACGCTCCAGCGTCTCGCGCAACCCCAGGTGATAGAGCACCTTGACCGCATTGGCACTCATCTGCACCGCTGCGCCCACCTCATGCACATCACCCGCTTGTTCATAGATCCGAACACGGTGACCGTTTTTCAGCAGGCAGGCCGCCGCCGTGAGGCCGCCAATCCCTGCACCAACCAAGGCGATATCCATGGGCTTGTTCCGAAGAAAAAAGCGCATGCTATCGGTCGATGGTTAGCATGCCACAAGGGTTAACCCTAGATCATGTCACCCACGAGAAAGCCCTGAACGGCGGCGCCACCCAAGGCAGCCATTCAGGACCGGTTATCCACCGCTTCCAGCACGCCCGACCTGGCCGAGCGGATCACCGCCTCCAGCGCGCTGACGTTGGCAATCATTTGTTCACGGGGCACGGGATAAGGCGCACGGCCCAGCGCGGCATCGGCAAAAGCTTCCAGGTTGTGCAGCACAGCCGGCGCGGGGGGCATGTCGATGACCGTCATGGGCTGCCCGCGCAAGCAGGTGGTGAAGGTCCAGCCTTCTGGAGCTTCCGGATGGGTCTTGTCACGCACCTCGGCCCAGCCCTGGGAGCCATAGACCGCAAAGCGTCCTGCAAAGGGCGTCGCCAGGATGGCCGAGATCAATGCATGGCCGCCACGCTTGAAGGTCACCAGCGCGGCCAGGGTGTCACCATTGGTCAGCCCGCTGCCCAATTGCTTGACACTGGTGAACACGGATTCAGCCTCACCAAACACGCCAACGGACAGGTCCAGCAAATGGATGCCCGTGGCCGTCAAAGGACCTGCAGGCGCCTCTTGCCCGGACAGACGCCAGTTATCGGGTTGCAGCGCCAGAAACTTGTCCTGGCTGAAGTTGGCTTCCACCTGCAAGGGGGTGCCCAGAGCGCCCGATTGCAGCAAGCGCATCAGTTCCAGGATGGGGGGCTCGAAACGTTTTTCATGTCCCACGGCCAAGGTCACGCCTGCACGGTCCACTGCGGCGCTGGCACGCAGCACATCGGCACGCGTCATGGACAGGGGTTTTTCACAAAAGACATGCTTGCCCGCCTGCGCGGCGGCCACGATCTGGTCGGTGTGCAAGGTGTGCGGCGTGCACAGCACCACGCCTTGCACAGCCGGATCTGCCAGCGCTTCTTCAAAGCGCGTGGAGAAAGGCAAACTGCGCTCAGCCGCAAAGGCGCGACCGGCTTCACCAATGTCCACCACCCGAACCACTTGGAGCCGATCGCTGCGAGACAGCACATCCACAATGATGCGTCCCCACCACCCCAGGCCAATGACGGCAACTTTCAACATGGCAGCCTCCTCGCTGGATGACAACGGTGAATATCAGCGCGCTATTTGATGAATGTCACCAGCCACAAGGGCACCATGGGAAAGAACAGGAACAGCAAGGTACGCAGCACATCACTGGCCAGGAAGGGCATCACGCCCTTGTAGCTCTCGGCCATGGGCACACCGTTGGACATGCTGTTGACCACATACACGTTCAGCCCCACCGGTGGTGCCACCAACCCGAAGCCCACCGTCATCAGCACCATGATGCCAAACCAGATGGCGGTCATTTCCTTGGTCATGCCGAAGTCCAGGCCCATGATCATGGGGAAGAAGATGGGGATGGTCAGCAGCAGCATGGACATCTCGTCCATCACCGCGCCCAAAATGACATAGAAAATCAGGATGGCACACACCACGGCAATGGGGGACAGCCCACAGCTGCCGACCTCGGCTGCCAACTGGGCCGGCACTTGCGTGAGCGCCAGCGCCGAGTTCATCACGTCCGCGCCGATAAAGATCAGGAAGATCATGGCCGAACTGGTGGAGGTGGCCAAGAAGCACTCCACAAATTTGGACAGGGTCATCTCACGCTTGAGCAACGCCGTGATCAGGACCGAGGCTGCGCCCACAGCAGCACCTTCCGTTGGCGTGAAGAAGCCGCCATAGATACCACCGAACACCAGACCAAAGATGATCATGATAGGCAAGACGCCCAGCAACTTGCTGAATGTCAGCGGCGGCTTGTCTTCATCCACCTCCGGGGCGTGACCAGGCACCATGCGAACGTAAATGGCCACGGCAATCATGTAGCCCGCCAGGGCAATCAGCCCGGGGACCACCGCTGCAGCAAACAGCTTGCTGATGTTTTGCTCCGTCAGGATGGCGTAGATGACCAGCACCACGGAAGGCGGCAACTGGATGCCCAGCGTACCGCCAGCAGCCAAGGTGGCGGTGGCAATTCGCCCGGAGTAACCGTGCTTGCGCATCTCGGGCAAGGCCACGCCAGAGATGGTGGCCGCCGTGGCCACCGAGGAGCCGCTGATGGCGCCAAAGGCTGCACAAGCCAGCAAGGAGGCCATGGCCAGACCGCCTTTGAAGCCACCCATCACGCTGGCCGCAAATTCAAACAGCGATTTGCTGATGCCGCCCTTGGTGGCAAAGTTGCCCATCAGGATGAACAAGGGAATGACGCTCAAGTCGTAACCGGCAAAACGGGCAAACGCCTGTGAGTTGATGAAGCTGGAATAAGGCGCCCAGCCAGCCTGCATCAGGTAACCCAAGGAGCCCGCGCAGAACATGCTCACGGCAATGGGCAGACGCATGGCCATCATGACCAGCATGCTGCCGAAAATCAGGACGGTGAGTTCAATGGGTGTCATCTCAGGCGCCCTCCCCTTGCAGCGCATCCAGGCCTTTAAAGGTTTGCACCAAACCAATACAGGCGGTCAGGACGAAAGCCGGCACCATGCTGGCGTACACATACCACTCGGGAATGCCCATGATCTGGGTTTCCGAATGCGCCTGATAGACGTTCACGCAGCCCAGGTAGGTTCGCCAGGCCAGAAGACAGAACACCGCGCTCAGCACCAACGCCCCCAGACGGTCCAGCATGGCATTGAGGCTTTCAGGGCATTTGGCCGTGAAGAAGTCCACGATGATGTGGCCTTGCCGAATCTGGGACAAAGGCATGAACATGGCAATGGCCGCACCCGTGCACATGGCGGTGATTTCAAACGCGCCCGCCATGGAGTCGCCGCCGGTATTGCGCAGCACCAGGTTGTAGCAGGTCAGCACCGTGATGAAGGTCAGCAGCACGCCGGCAATGACAGCGCAGAGCTTGGCCAAAAGAATGATGAATTTCAATCGAATCCCCTCGAATCCGTCGGGCGCGCACGAAGACCCTCCGTCCACCCTGGACAAAGGAATCTTACTCTCAAATAGAAGGATGAAGACCCGCGTTTCCCCGCCCATCACAGGCCGGGCACAAGCCATCAGTGCGGCACGCTTTGCGGACTGATGTAGGACTCCAGTTGCTGGATGTCGAACTGCTGATCCTCGATCACGGCCTTGACCAGGTCGCCAATCGACAGCATGCCCACCAGCTCCCCATCCTGCACCACCGGGAGGTGGCGAATGTGACGCTCGGTCATGAGGTTCATGCAGTCCATCACCGTCTGCCCCAGGTGAGCGGTGATGACTTGCGAAGACATGATGTCGCGCACCTCGGTGATGGATGACGTGAGTCCGTGCAGGGCCACCTTGCGGGCATAGTCCCGCTCCGAGAGGATGCCCACCAGGCCCTGTGTTGACACCACCGGCAAGGCGCCGACGTTGTAGGTGGCCATGATCTGCAAGGCCACCAGCACGGAATCCGAGGGGCGCACGGTGAAGATTTCAGCCGGCTTGGCGGCCAAGATGTGAGAGAGGGTTCTCATCGCGTCTCCTTTCGACCATGAATACCAGCAAACACGTGAAGCAGACGAATCCATCGTAGCGCTGTCAAGGGTGACGCACAACCACTTGGCGCACAAAAACACCGCT
>VEQI01000383.1 GCA_018883305.1 Limnohabitans sp.
GTCACAGCGTTGTGGTGCTCCACATCGCCACGCACGGTGATACCCGCCAGCGCAAACAAGGGCAGTCGCACCAACCACCACAGGAAGGCCGCGATCAGCAACACCACCACCGCCGTCACCATGACACTGGCGGCCATGTTCATGAGCTTGACGTCCAGCGGCGTGACCAAGGGCGCGTCCAAGGTGGCGTGCAGGCGGGCGTTCATCCGTGCCTCCTGTCCGCATGATCCAGACTGGCGCTGGCCAGCACTTGCAGACACAGGTCTTCGTAAGAAATACCCGCTGCGCGTGCCGACATGGGTACCAGCGAGTGGCTGGTCATGCCCGGCGAGGTGTTCATCTCCAGCAAGAAGGGCCGCTGATCGCTGGCGCGAATCATCAAGTCAGCACGTCCCCAGCCGCGACAACCCAGTGCGCGATAAGCCGCCACCACCATCTGCTGAATCTGCGTTTCCAGCGCAGGCGGCAATCCGCTGGGACAGTGGTATTTCACATCGTCGGTGAAATATTTGTTCTGATAGTCATAAGCCCCATCGGGCGCGGCGATGCGCACCACGGGCAAGGCCCGTGCGCTCGGCCCCTCGCCCAGAACGGGGCATGTCACTTCCATGCCTTCAATGAAAGACTCACACAGCAAGTCAGGGTCGAAGCCCGTGGCAGTGGTCACCGCGCCCGCGAGTTGCTCGGGCGCACTGACTTTGGTCACCCCGATCGAGGAACCCTCGCGCGGCGGCTTGACGATGAAGGGCAGTCCCAATCGGCCCGGCACCTCGGCGATGCGCTCGGGCGTCTGCTGATCCGGTGACAACCACACGTAATCCGGCGTGCTTAAACCAGCGGCCATCCACACCCGCTTGGTCATGACCTTGTCCATGGCAATGGCCGAGGCCATCACGCCCGAACCGGTGTATGGAATACCCAGCCATTCCAGGGCGCCTTGCACCGTGCCATCTTCGCCATAGCGGCCATGCAAGGCAATGAACACGCGTGCCACGCCCAGGGCTGTCAAGCGCTCCAGCGGCTGCTCGGCCGGATCGAAGGCAACAGCGTTCACGCCTTTGGATTGCAGGGCCTGCAACACCCCCGTCCCCGACATCATCGAGATCTCGCGTTCGGCCGAGCGACCGCCCATGAGCACGGCCACGGTGTCACCGGACTGCAAGGGGCGCAACGGTGCGCTCATGAGCGACCCCCCAATTGCTGAATGACCCGCGTGGGGACCTGACCTATCGAGCCGGCCCCCATGCACATCACCACATCGCCATCACGCGCGTTGTCCAGCACCGTCTGAGTCATCTCGTCCAGCGTGGGCACAAACACCAGATCATCTTGACCGGCCAGACGCAGGGCCCGCGAGAGGGCGCGGCCATCGGCCCCCACAATGGGTGCCTCACCTGCTGCATAGACTTCGGCCAGCCACACCGTGTCGGCCTGGCGCAGCACGCGCACAAAGTCCTCGAAGCAATCACGGGTGCGGGTATAGCGGTGTGGCTGGAACGCCAGCACCAGCCGCCGCCCCGGGAAGGCGCCACGTGCAGCCGCCAGCGTCACGCCCAGTTCAACCGGATGATGACCATAATCTTCGATCAAGGTGAACTGTCCACCGTGGCGTGCAGGCCAATCACCATGCCGCTGGAAGCGTCGACCCACCCCTTTGAAGTCGGCCAGTGCCTGTTGAACCGCCGCATCGGGCAGACCCAGCTCCACGGCCACCGAGATGGCGGCCAGGGCATTACGCACGTTGTGCTCACCCGGCAGGTTGAGATCAATCTGCATGTCGGGCAAGGTGATGCCGTTGCTGCGTGTCACGCGAAACTGCATGCGCGCGCCCACCGCACGTACGTCATGGGCACGGACTTGCGCCTGCTCGCCCAGGCCATAGCTGGTGATGGGGCGTGAGACATCGGGGAGGATGCTGCGCACGGCTTCGTCGTCGGTGCACAGGATGGCCGCGCCGTAGAACGGCATGCGGTGCAGGAAATCGACGAAGGCCGACTTCAAGCGACCAAAATCGTGGCCATAGGTTTCCATGTGATCGGCATCGATGTTGGTCACCACCGACATCACCGGCAACAGATTCAGGAACGAGGCATCCGATTCATCTGCTTCCACCACGATGTACTCGCCACTGCCCAGCTTGGCATTGGCACCCGCACTGTTGAGGCGCCCGCCAATCACAAACGTGGGGTCCAGCCCCGCCTGTGCCAACACGCTGGCCACCAGACTGGTGGTGGTGGTTTTACCGTGCGTGCCGGCAATCGCGATGCCCTGTTTGAGTCGCATCAACTCGGCCAGCATGACAGCCCGGGGCACCACGGGGATGAGCTTTTCGTGCGCAGCCACCACTTCCGGGTTGTCGGATTTCACAGCGGTGGAGGTCACCACGGCATCCGCGCCCAGGATGTTCTCGGCCCGGTGCCCCACACAGGTTTTCACGCCCAGGCCCTGAAGACGCTGCAACACGGCGCCGTCCGACAAATCAGAACCGGAGATCACATAGCCCATGTTGAGCAACACCTCGGCAATGCCGCTCATGCCGGCCCCACCGATGCCCACGAAGTGAATGTGACGAATGGCGTGTTTCATGCGGTCAGCGCCTCACAGGCTTGCACCAATTCGTCCACCGCTTCCAGCTTGCGCAAGCCATGGGCAACCTGCGCCATGCGCAAGAGCTCATCGCGTTGCACCTGTTGCAAACGCTCGGCCAGCCCGGCCGCTTTCAATTGAGCCTGGGGCACCAGCCAGGCTGCACCCGCGTCGCTCAGAAAGCGGGCATTGGTGGTTTGATGGTCATCCACGGCATGCGGAAAAGGCACCAGCAGAGAGGCCACACCCACGGCTGCCAGCTCAGTCACGGTGCTGGCGCCCGCACGGCCAATCACCAGATCGGCCTGCGCGAAGGCCTGGGCCGTGTCTTCAATGAAAGGGGTCAATTCAGCCTGCACACCGACCTGCGCATAGGCTTGACGCAAGGCATCGATTTGCTTGGCACCACTCTGATGGATCACCAGCGGACGCTGTTCAGCGGGTATCAGGGCCAGCGCCTGCGGCACCACCTGATTGAGCACCTGTGCGC
>VEQI01000049.1 GCA_018883305.1 Limnohabitans sp.
GAAAGAAGCCCAGGCCACCGGCTATCCGCGTGACAAGATGTATGGCGTGTGGTGGGCCGGTGCCGAGCCGGACGTCAAGGATGTGGGCGCAGGTGCCAAGGGTTACAACGCCGTGATGATGCAGCACGGTGCCGAGAAGAATGCGGACGTGACCAAGGAAATTCTGGCCAAAGTGCACGGCGCAGGCCAGGGCACGGGCCCGAAGGAAGAAGTGGGCGACGTGCTCTACATGCGTGGCGTGCAAGCCGCCATGTATGGCATTGAAGGCGTGCGTGCCGCGCAAGAGCGCTTCGGCAAGGGCAAGGTGATGACGGGCGAACAAGCACGTTGGGGCTATGAGAACCTGAACCTCACACAAGCCAAGCTGGATGCGCTGGGCTTCAAGGGCGTGCTGCGCCCCCTGTCCACCAGCTGCCAAGACCACATGGGTTCTGCCTGGACCCGCATGCACACCTGGGACGGCTCCAAGTTTGTCTGGTCGTCTGACTGGTACCAGGCCGATGAGTCCATCCTCAAGCCCATGGTGAAGGCCGCTGCCGACAAGTACGCCGCCGAGAAAAAAATCCAGCGTCGCACGCCGGCAGATTGCCAGTCGTGATGGGTGAACGTCATCCACGGATGACGTTTGCGCCGCACAGGGTGGCTGCTTCGACAGCCACCAGATGAAAGCGTCGAGTCCGGCGCTTTCATCTGGTCACAACCGACAAGGTTCATCATGAGCACGAAAAACATCGTTTTGAATGTCAACGGCATCGAGGTCATCTACAACCACGTGATCTTGGTACTCAAGGGCGTGTCGCTGCAAGTGCCCGAGCAAGGCATCGTGGCCATCCTGGGCGGTAACGGGGCGGGCAAAACGACCACGCTGCGCGCCATCTCCAACCTGCTCAAGGGTGAGCGTGGCGAGGTGACCAAGGGCAGCATCGAATTTCGCGGCGAGCGCATTGAAAATCTTTCGCCCGCCGACCTGGTGCAGCGCGGTGTGGTGCAGGTGATGGAAGGCCGTCACTGCTTTGCCCACCTCACTATCGAGGAAAACTTGCTCACTGGCAGCTACACCCGTACCGACAAGGGCGAGATCGCGGCCAACCTGGAAAAGGTCTACAACTACTTCCCGCGTCTGAAGACCCGTCGCACCTCGCAGGCAGCCTACACCTCGGGTGGTGAGCAGCAGATGTGCGCCATCGGTCGTGCGTTGATGTGCAACCCCAACATGGTGTTGTTGGATGAACCCTCGATGGGTCTGGCGCCGCAAATTGTGGAAGAGGTGTTCAACATCGTGAAGGACCTCAACGACAAAGAAAAGGTCACCTTCCTGATTGCCGAGCAAAACACCAACATGGCGCTGAAGTTTGCTGATTACGGCTACATCATGGAATCGGGCCGCGTCGTGATGGACGGTGCGGCTGACTACTTGCGCACCAACGAGGACGTCAAGGAGTTTTACCTGGGCGTGGGTGGTGGCGAGCGCAAGAGCTTCAAGGACGTGAAGAGCTACAAGCGCCGCAAGCGCTGGCTGGCCTGATACCTGGCACACCGCGCTGTTCATTTTTCTTGAGCACTGATTTTTCATGAAGCACCTCGACTCTCTCGAAACCCGCAGCCCCCAAGACCGTGAGGCGTCCCTGATGGCGGCCCTGCCTGTGCAAGTTGCGCACGCCCAAAAAAACAGCGCTGCGTTTGCCGAGATCCTGACGGGTGTGAATGCCCAAGCGGTGACCAGCCGTGCGGCTCTGGCAGCCTTGCCGGTCACTCGCAAGTACCAACTGCTGGAGCGTCAGCAAGCGCAGCGCGCCACCGATCCCTTGGGCGGCTTCTCAACCATCGGCTGGAAGGGCATGCTGCGTCCCAGCGGTGCGCGTCGTGTGTATCAATCGCCCGGTCCCATCTATGAGCCGGAAGGTGCGGGCACCGATTACTGGCGCGCGGCACGTGCCATGGCCGCGGCGGGCTTTGAAGCAGGCGATCTGGTGCACAACTGCTTCAGCTACCACCTCACGCCAGGTGCATGGATCATGGAAAGCGGGGCTCACGCGCTGGGGTGTACGGTCATCCCGGGTGGTGTCGGTAACACTGAGCAACAACTCGCCGCCATGGCCGATCTGCGACCGGTGGCCTATTCGGGTACACCCAGCTTTCTCAAGATCCTGATCGAAAAGGCCACCGAGGCGGGCCAAAAGCTCTCCATCACCAAGGCCATGGTGTCCGGTGAGGCTTGCCCGCCGTCCCTGCGTGATTGGTTCTCCCAGCAGGGCGTGGATGCCTATCAGTGCTATGCCACGGCGGATGTGGGTCTCATCGCCTATGAAACCTCGGCACGCGAGGGCCTGGTGCTCGATGAAGGTGTGATCGTGGAAATCGTGCGACCTGGCACAGCGGACCCGGTGGCCGAGGGCGAGGTGGGCGAAGTGGTGGTGACCGTGCTCAATCCCGATTACCCGCTGATCCGATTCGGCACAGGCGATCTGTCGGCCGTGTTGCCTGGTGCCTGCCCGACAGGGCGCACCAATACCCGCATCAAGGGCTGGATGGGTCGTGCTGACCAAACCACCAAGGTGCGTGGCATGTTTGTGCACCCAGGGCAGGTCGATCAAGTGGCCAAGCGCTTCCCGGCCGTGCTCAAGGCACGCCTGGTGGTGACTGGGGAGATGGCCAACGACCAGATGACCCTGCGCGTGGAAAGCCGCGAGATCAACCAGGAACTGCAGCGCGCCTTGGCGGACGCCGTGCGCGACATCACCAAACTGCGCGCCGATGTGGAATTGGTGGTGCCAGGCACCCTGCCCAATGACGGTAAGGTGATTGAGGACGCACGCAGCTATAAGTGATCCGTCAACCCCGCCAGATCAAATCATCTGCGCGCGTTTACGTAGATTCCCCGTTGCGCGTCATGGGGGTTTGACACTACCATCGTCCTAGTCTATTTGATGAGGAGTGGTCATGCGTCGTTCTCTGTGTGCTGTGGCGTTGGGTGTGCTGGCTTTGGGGGCTCTGCCGTTGGCGAGCCAGGCCTCCGATTTCCCCATCAAGGACAAACCGGTCACACTGATCGTGCCCTTTGCCGCGGGTGGACCCACAGACCGCGTCGCCCGTGATTTGGCCGAGGCCATGCGCAAAACCCTGGGCGTGAGTGTGGTGGTGGAAAACGCCGCTGGCGGCCCCGGCGGGCTGATTGGCGCCACCAAGGCAGCGCGTGCCAACGCGGATGGCCACACCCTGCTGGTGCATCACATTGCCATGGGCATCTTTCCGTCCCTGGTGCGCAACCTGCCGTTCAAGGTGGACAGCGATTTCACTTACCTGGGCATGATCAACGATGTGCCCATGACGCTCATCTCCAAGCCGCAACTGCCGGCCAACAACTACAAAGAACTGTTGGGCTGGGTGCAGGCCAACAAGGGGCGCATCAACCTGGCCAATGCCGGCCTGGCGTCTGCCTCCCATTTGTGTGGCATGCTGTGGCAAGCCTCGGTCCAGATGGACATGACCACGGTGCCCTACAAGGGCACGGCACCTGCCATGACCGATCTGATCGGCGGTCAGGTAGACCTGATGTGTGACCAGACCACCAACACCACCTCGCAGATCGAGGCCAAGAAAGTCAAGGTGTATGGCGTCACCACCGCCAAGCGTTTGAACACACCCGCCTTGAAGGATGTGCCCACACTGGACGAGGCTGGGCAAAAGGGCTTTCAAGTCACCATTTGGCATGGCCTGTATGGCCCCAAGAATCTGGCGCCCGAGGTGCAGGCCAAGATCAACAACGCGTTGAAGGCCGCGCTGAAGGACCCGGAGTTCGTTAAGAAACAAGAAGGCCTGGGCGCCGTGGTGATTGCTGACAAGCGCGCCGAGCAGGCTGATCACAAGAAGTTTGTGATGGATGAAATTGCACGCTGGACGCCAATCATCAAGGCGGCGGGGGTGTACGCGGATTGAGGGGCTGGATGTCTGATGGGGCTATCAACCAGCCTGCTATCCTCTCCCCCATGCTGACCCTCAAAATTACCACCCCCAACGGCGCCGAGCATGATGTCTCGGCGCAGCCCGGTCGAACCTTGTTGCAAATTGCCCAGGACGCGGGACTGGATGGTCTGTCCGCCGAGTGCGGTGGCAGTTGCGTGTGTGCCACTTGCCATTGCCTGGTGCATGAAGACGACCTGGCACGTGTGGCACCGCCTGCGGACGATGAAGCGCAGATGCTGGACTTCACCGCCACCGGGCGTGAGGCGGGCAGCCGTCTGGCTTGCCAGTTGCGCATCGAGGCCGGATACGACGGATTGCGCGTGCGCATTGCCGAGCGCCAGTACTGAGGCTGGTCGCCTCAGTCCTCGCTGCCCAGCAATTCAAAAGGCCGTTCGGCCTTGACCAGCATCACCGTGCACGGCGCATCCATGGCCACCTTGATGGGCACCGTGGCCACCAGGCGCTGAAACTGCAACCCGTGGGTGGCCGCGCCCATCACGATCAAATCCACCTCATTGCCTTCGGCATAGCGCAGCAGCGCGCCCGCCACATCCCCGGACTCCAGCACATGGAACGAGGCTTGATGCCCGGTGAGGTCCAGCGGTTGTGCCCAGCGTTGTAACTGCGTCAGGTGCTGGCGGTGCAAGGCTGTTTCGCTGCGTGTGCTGTCCGTGCTGCTGCTGGCGTTGGGCGATATCACGGTCACCACCGCCAGCCGTGCGCCTGGTCGGTTGCCCAGTGTGCGCGTGGCTGCCGCGCGCAGCGAGTAGAGGGTGGCCTCGCTCACATCCTCGTGTGGAAGGGCCACCATCACAATCGGCACTTCACGGATTTGTTGTTGCGCGGGCAAGGCGCTGGGCTGGTATTGCCGTCCGGCGGCCCACAGCCATCGGCGCATCTGTTGCCAGAAGCCGTCGCGCTGATGGGCCAGTCCGCGGACTTGTACTTGGTCAGGGTGGCGCAGATCAAAGGCCACGTGGGCGGCGGATGGGTAACGGTCGTCGGCCTGTGCCTGCAGGCAGCGCAGAATCACCTCTTGCAGCCAGTCGGGCAAGTCAGGGCGCAGGCGCTGGGGAGGAGCCGGCTTCATCCACAACCGCTGGCGCAAGCCGCCCTGAGTTTGCGGATTGCCAAAGGGCAATTCACCTGTGGCCAACTCATACAGAATGATCCCCAGGGCAAACAGGTCGCTGCGAGGATCGCCACGCACGCCCACCACCTGCTCGGGGGCGATCCAGGTGGGTGAGCCCACGGCCTTGCGCAATTGCTCGGCCAGCAGGTCAGGGTAATGCGCATGGCTGGACAAGCCAAAGTCCAGTAGCACCACCCGGCCATCCGGGCGCAGCAAAATGTTGGCCGGCTTGAGGTCGAGATGGCAGACGTTTTGCGCATGCAGGCTTTGCAGCGCCTTGGCCGTGGCCACCCCAATGCGCACGATGTCATCCACGCTCACCACCTGGCGCTCGGCTTGCCGCTGATCCAGCCACTGCTGCAGGCTTTGGCCCGGGATGTGTTCCATCACCAGGTAGGGCAGATGGATAAGGTCGCCTGCCGAGACCAGTCGCGGGACATGGGGGCCTTGCAGCACTTGCAGCATCTGCAACTCCACCTCGAAGCTCACGATGTTTTCCGCGCCATCACCTGCGGTCATGCGGGGTACTTTCATGACCAGGGGAAATGGTGAGGCACGCCCGTCGGCGTAGGTCACCTCGTAAACATGCGCCATGCCGCCCGCGTGCAGGCATTCCCCTATCCGGAATCCGTCCAGCTCGGTGCCGTCATCCAGCAGTTTCATCGTCCCAGCTCCAGTCGACGTGCGAGCGCTTCGCCCAAGCCAGCGGCCCGCACGGTTTGCGCGGCCGCCGCATGGTCATAGCGTACTCGCCAGAACGTCAGCTGGTGTTTACCCAGATCAAGCAGCGCATAGGCCGCGCGTGGATCGCCGTCCCGCGCCTGACCCACCGAGCCCACGGTGGCAATCCAGTGTCGATGGGGCGGCACAGGGATGGGGACCCCGGGTGTGGGGTTGAAGCGCATGAGTTGCCCGCCACTGCCCCGGTAGTAGAGGGTTTGGTGGTGCACATGCCCGCCCATCACGAAGCGGATGTCAGGCTGTGCTTGCTGGGCGGCCATCAGGCTGCGAGAGGCGCTGCCCTCGTCTTCCACATAGCGCCATTGCGCGGGTTCATTGGCACTGGCGTGTACCAGAAACACCGAGCCCAGGCGTGCCGTCAAGGGCAATTGGGCCAGCCACTGGCGTTGAGATCCAGACAAGCGTTCATGGGTCCAGTGCGCAGTGTGCTCACCCTGGCGGGTGGCCTGTGCCGGCGGATGGAGCGCCATGTCCTCGTGGTTGCCACGCAGCACGATGGCGCCTGCATCCGCCATGCGCTGGCAATGGTCCACCACCGCGGAAGGCTGCGCACCGTAACCCACCAGGTCGCCCAGGATGGCCCACTGGCTGGCGCCTTGCGCCTGTGCATGGGCCACACACGCTTGCAAGGCGAGCTCATTGGCATGCAGGTCCGACAGCAGGGCAAGCTTCATGTGGGACCCGCCCTTGCGCGATCAGTAGTGATAGACGCCCTGGCCAGACTTGCGGCCCAGACGACCGGCGGCCACCATTTCCTTGAGCAGCGGGCAGGGGCGGTACTTGCTGTCACCGAACTCGTCCAGGTAGACCTCCATCACCGCCAGACACACGTCCAGTCCGATCATGTCCGCCAGCGCCAAGGGGCCAATGGGGTGGTTGCAGCCCAGACGCATGCCCGCATCGATGTCGTCTGGTGTGGCCAGGCCCTCGGCCAGCACAAAAAACGCCTCGTTGATCATGGGCACCAGGATGCGGTTGACCACAAAGCCTGGGGCGTTCTTGACCGTGATGGGGCTCTTGCCCAGACGCTTGGCCAGATCATGCACCGTGTCATGCGTGGCGTCGCTGGTTTGCAGGCCGCGGATGATTTCCACCAGCGCCATCATGGGTACCGGGTTGAAGAAGTGCATGCCAATGAAGCGGTCTGCACGCTTGGTGATGGCTGCCAGTTGCGTGATGGAGATGGAAGAAGTGTTGGATGCCAGGATGACTTGCTCCGGCAGCACAGCCTCCACTTGTTGCAGGATCTTGATCTTCAGGCCGTGGTTTTCAGTGGCGGCTTCAATCACCAGGTCACAGGCGGCAAAGGCCTCATAGCTGGTGGAGGTGGTGATGCGGCCCAGGGCGGCCTGCTTGTCTGCAGCGCTGATCTTGTCCTTGCTGAGCAGACGCTCCAGGCTTTTGTCAATGGTGGCCATGCCTTTGTCCAGGGCGGCCTGGGCGATGTCCACCATCACGACCTTCAGGCCCGAGACCGCGCAGGTTTGTGCAATGCCGTTGCCCATGGTGCCCGCACCGATGATGCCGATCGTTTGAATGCTCATGAAAGTCCTTTCGATTGCTATAGTCAATCATCCTACCGAATTTGTCTTGCAAGATGCCAACACCGCCGACCCGCTCGCCATCCGACCGCGCCGACACGGCGCAGACGGGTCTGGTGCTGTGCGCCGACGACTACGCGGTGCACGCGCCGGCCAGTGCCGGCATCCTGGACCTGGCGCGCCGCCAGCGGCTGAGTGCCACCAGTGTGATGGTGCTCTCCCCGCGCTGGCCGGCCGATGCTGCGCCCTTGCGAGAAGTGCGCGACCAGGTGGACGTCGGGCTGCACCTGGACTTCACCAGCCCGATGGCCTGTGCGGCGGGCCACGGACGCAGCCTGGGTGCGTTGATGCTGCGCTGCACTTGGCCATTGGACACGGCACTGCAACAGCAGTGGCGAACCGCCATCGAACGTCAGTGCGATGCATTTGAGCAGCACTGGCAGCAAGCCCCTGACCATCTGGACGGTCACCAGCATGTGCAGCAATTCGCCGGTTTGCGCGAGTTGCTGCTGGCCGTGTTGACACGCCGCTACGACAAGCGCCCCTGGCTGCGCGTCTCGCGGGTGGCGCAGTCCGGCCTCAAGCCGGCCATCATCCGTCTGTGGGGGGCAGGCCCTTGGCAGCAGCAATTGCAAGCTGCCGGTTGGCAGGGCGTGGGGCCACTGCGGGGTGTCTATGGGTTTGACGGAAATGAACAGACCTATGCGCAGCGCATGCACCAGTGGCTGCAATCGGCCCGTGCCGACGGCGGCCTGGTCATGTGCCACCCCGCACAGCAGGTCGTGGCAGACGACCCGATGGGCATTGCTCGCGCCTGGGAGTACGCTTACCTGTCCTCGGATGCGTTTGCGCACGATCTGCAAGCCGCCGGTGTGCGCCTGGTGAGAGGCCGCGCACTACACTCCTAGTATGAATCGCGTTGTCTCGTCTTTGCGTGTGGCCGCAGGTTTGTGCCTGCCTTGGCTGGCACTGCTGCTGGTGCTGGCCAGCCTGCGTCCGCTGGCCATCCCGGACGAGGGCCGCTACGCCGAAGTGGGCCGATGGATGTGGCTCAGTGGCGACTGGCTGGCGCCGCGGCTCGATGGCATTCCCTTTTTCCACAAACCCCCCTGGCTGTATTGGCTGGAGGCGCTCAGTATCGGTGTCTTCGGCGCGCATGCCTGGTCTGTGCGGCTGGTGCCGGCCTTGCATGCCGCCCTGACGCTCGTGGGGATGACCGCGATCACCCGTTTGTGGGCCGGCGATCTGCTGGCGCGCCGAGCAGCCTGGATGCTGGGGAGCAGTTTGGCCTTTCTGGTGGGCGGACAGTATGTCAACCACGACATGCTGGTGGCGTGCTGGATCAGCCTGGCCATTCTTTGTTTCGGCTGGTCGTTCGCCTCGGGGGAGCGGCCGCATGCTGGCTGGGCGCGCGCTGGCTTTGTGGCTTGTGCCCTGGGCATTTTGAGCAAAGGGCTCATCGGCCTGGCCTTGCCCGGGCTGGTCTTGCTGCTGTGGATTGCTTGGACGCGTCAGTGGGCCAAAATCTTGAAATTGCCCTGGATCAGCGGCCTGGCTTTGTTTGGGCTCCTGGCCGTGCCCTGGTTCGTGCTGGCCGAGCGCGCCTATCCAGGCATGGGGTCCTACCTGTTTGGCACGCATCAGTTTGGCCGCTTTACTGCCACCACTTTCAACAACGCAAGGCCGTGGTGGTTTTACGGCGTGGCGGTGCTGGTGTTGTGGAGCGTGTGGGTTCCTTGGACCGTGGTGACGCTATGGCAGGCTTGGCGCGGACTCCCCGTCCTGACAGCACCAAAGGACGCGACCGAGGCACATGCCACCCGACTGATCCATTTGCGAAGCCTGGCCTGGGTCTGGCTGTTGGCGATCCTGGGTTTTTTTTCCATCCCCAACTCCAAATTGCTGGGTTATGCCTTGCCAGTGGTGCCGGCCTTGGCGATTCTGTCGGCCATGGGATGGTCGGTCATGCGCGGCTGGCGCGGTCAGCGCTGGTTGGGGCGTGGGTTGCTGGTGGGCGGGGCGGGGCTGGCCGTGGTGGCCAACCACCAGGCGGGGCAATTCATTGATCGTTTCAGCAGCCGTGACGTGGCGGCTGCGTTGGCTTGTCGGGCCGCCCCCGATGTCAACCTGTCTGTGTTGGGCGGTTATCCGTATGACCTGCCTTTTCTGGCACAACGCCAGGCGGCCATGGACGTGTTGCAGGATTGGGCTGGACTGGCGGGCGTGATCAGTGACGAGTGGCGCACTGAGCTTCTGGACGGCACCCGTTTCGATGCCCAGGCCGCCCATGTATTGAAGCCGCTGACGGAATTGCCTGCGCGTGCGAAGCAATCGGGCCATTGGTTGGTGGTGGCCCATACCGCTTTGCCCTTGCTGTCTGGTGAGCTGCAAGCCTTCGAACGCGTGTTTGAGGGGCGAAACTGGTCGCTTTATCGCAGTCCAGGCACGCCGATGGTGGCGTCCTGTTTGCCTTGAGGGCGGTTCGCTGCGAAGCGCATGGCGATAGGCGTCGCAGTGCACGCCATCAACGCTTGAAGGCCCAGAATCGACCCAGCATAAAGGTTTGAGCTGCCGCCACGATCAGGGCGGTGATCAATGCGAGCAACTGTGGCCAGTTCAGCAGTCGATGCAAGGCCATGAACACCGCCTCATTGCACGCAAAGCCCGCCAGTGCCGTGGAGCCAAAGCGCCACAGGCTTTGCAGCAAGCCCGTGCCGGCGTCGGAAAAACTCAACCAGCGATGGCCCACAAAACTCACCACAAACGCCACCAGAAAGCCGGCGGCGTTGGTGACCTCCGGCCACCAGAGGGTGGTTTGACTCAGCCAGACAAACACTCCCAGATGCGTCAGCGCTGCGGCGCCGCCCACCACTAGAAACCAGGCGCCACTGCGTGCCAGGCCAGACGCATGCAAGCGGGTTTCAGTGGGTGTCACAAGGGCAGCGAGGGTTGGGTGTGGTCGCGCTCTGCACGCGCCGTGCGCGGTCCACGGGCGGGACGCTCTCGCACTTGCGAGGCCGGGTCGGGCAGGCCGCGCCCCATGCGCTGGCGCACCCAGTAGGCGGGTCGCTGTTTGACTTCTTCGTAGATGCGGGCGACGTATTCCGCCAGCACGCCGATCGACAGCAACTGGATACCACTGAAGAACATCAGGCCCACCACGATGGTGGCATAGCCCGGCACGTCGATGCCCCACAGGAAATATTCCGCAATCACCCAGGCGCCGTAAAACAGCGCCGCGCCGGCCAGCAGCAGGCCGGCCAGGGCCAGCAGGCGCAAGGGGGTGATGGAAAACGCCAGCATCCCGGTCAAGGCCAGCGCAATCGATCCGCGCCAACCAAAGTGGCTGCGGCCATCCGCGCGCGGCAGCGGTTCATAGTCAATGGCCATGCTGCGGTAACCCACCCAGGCATACAAGCCCTTCATGAACCGGTTGCGCTCGGGCAAGGCCTTGAGGGCCTCCACCACCTGGCGGTCCATGAGCCGGAAGTCACCGGCATGCGCCGGAATTTCCACCCGGCTGCCCCAGTTGATGAGACGGTAGAACACGTGGGTGAGTTTGGCGTGCAACCGGGACTGGTCTTCCCGCGTACGGCGCACCGCATACACCACGTCCTGACCTTCACGCCACAAAGCGAGCATGCGCGCCACCAGTGCCACCGGATGCTGACCATCGGCATCCATGAGTACCACCACCTCGCCACGCGCAGCGTGCAGCCCGGCGGTCAGGGCGGCTTCCTTGCCGAAATTGCGTGACAAATCGATGCCCACCACCTCGGGATATTGCTGACACAGTGAATCGATCACATGTGCGCTGGCGTCGCGACTGCCGTCGTTGACGATCACCAATTCCACCTGTGGACTCAGCAGCAGCAACTCGCTCAGCACCTGCGGTACCAGGCGCGCCAGCGTGCCCGCCTCGTTGAATGCCGGCATCACGCAGGAAATCGAGGGGGTGTGGGTCAGGCGGTCGATGGGCGCAGGCATCCGAAATGAGTGCTCAAAAGTGAAGTCAGAGGTGAATGAAGTTGTAAGCCGCGCTAACCACGCCAGCCTGCAAGTCTTTTTACGATTTTGACACGACTGCGCATCTGGACTGAATCGATGAACCTTCCCTCAGACGCCCCAGAAGACAAACCTGACGTTTTGCCACCCAACGCCCACCACAGCCCTGGCGTGGCCGTCCCTGGCACCATTCGTGAGCAGCGGGTGGTGCTGGTGGTTGATTTGGTGGAGTCGGTTCGGCTGATGACCAACCACGAGGCGCAGACCGTGGCACGCTGGTGTGAGTTTGTGGCCTGGGTACGGGCGGACTTGCATCGACGCTGTGCCGGTGAATGCGTCAAAAGCTTGGGCGATGGGCTGCTGCTGGTGTTTGAGACGCCGCACACAGCCTGGCAGGTGGCGCGTGCCATGCATGAGCGGCTGCTGCAGACACAGTGGGCCGTGGCGCCTGAGCAGCGTTTATGGCTGCGCATGGGCCTGCACCAGGACTGGCTTTACCGCCACGCACTGGATGTGTTTGGGACGGCGCCTAACCTCGCCGCTCGTCTGTGCAGTTTGGCAGGGCCAGGGGAAACCGTGTGCTCCGCATCTGTCTGGGACGACTTGCGCGAGCTGGCCGACACGGCTGCAGATGACCTGGGGCGCTGCTGGCTCAAGCATCTGGCGCAACCCGTGCACGCATTCCGTTTGCGCCCCCAATCCATGCTGCTCGTGCAATCGCCATCGCCGCGTTTGCCGGTCAGCGATGGCCAGGTGCTACAGCCCGTGCTGGCCTTGACGGTGTCGACCTGGGACCTGGCGCCAGACGATGCTTGCCGGCCGTGGGCAGATTGGGTGCTGCATCGCCTGGCAGCACGTATGGCGCGGGTGCGCGAGCTGCGCGTTATCGACCCCTTGTCCTGCGGCCCGTTGGGCTTGGGTTGCACGGATCCGCGTCTGGCCATGCAGCAATTCAAGGCGGATTACATGTTGATACTGCATGGCCAACTGGGCAAGGGGCGGCTGAGCTTGACGGCCGAGTTGCGCGCCGGGTCCGAGGCGACCACGGTCTTGGACGTGGCTTGCCAATACCCTGTCGAGGATGCGCTGCATCCGGACTCGGCCATGCTGACGCATCTCTCGGAGCAGGTGGTCCGCTGCATGTTGCAACGCAGCGGGCGTGAATCTGCGCGTCTGCCACTGCATCATCTGGACAGCCACGCCCTGATGCTGGCGGGCATTGCGGGCTTGCACGGCACGGGCCGCGCGCCTTTTGTGCGTGCCCGCGAGGTGTTTGAACACCTCGTGCAGCGACATCCCCGCTTGCCTGCGCCCCGCGTCTGGTTGTCGCACTGGCATGTGCTGTCCATCACGCGTGGCGTTCATGAACGCTGCGCCGCGGTGGTGGATGAGGCGGACATGCTGGTTCGGCAAGCCTTGTGGGATCAACCCGACTGTGACCAGGCCTGGGCGGCTCGGGCATTCGTGCAATGTCACCTTCAACATGACCCGGAGCAAGCGCGCGCCTCGGTGTTGCACGCCTTGCAACTTTCTCCAAGTCAGGTCATGGCTTGGACCTATCGCACCACCATCGACAGCTTGCTGGGGGACACCAACTCGGCTTACCAGGCCGGACAGCAAGCGCTGCGACTGGCCCCTTTTGGGCCCATGCGCTACTACCAGTGCTGCCTGGCCGGGCATGCCGCGCTGTTCGATGGCCGCACGCTGGAAGCAGCCCAGTTGCTGGAGACGTCTTGTGCGCTCAACCCGGCGCATTCACCCACCCTGCGCATGCTGGTGGTGGCTCATCACGACCTGGGCAATCTGGCGCGTGCGCGGACGGTCATGGCACAGCTGCGTCTGCTGGAGCCGGATTTGACGGTTGAACGCTATCTCTCGCGTTCCCCGGGCGCGCATGCCCAGCGCGCCCGTTTTGCACAAGTCATGGCCGCCGTGGGCCTTCCACGGTCTTGAAACACTGAAGGAGACGATCATGCATCAGAAACAACGCCGGTTAGCGGCCCCGATGGCGGCCTGGGCGGGTGGCGGCGGAGGCGGCGGCGGAGGAGGAGGAGGAGGCGGTGGTGGTGGTGGTGGCGCCATGGCGTTCCCTTCTGCCGCGCATCATCGATACCCCACACTCGGTTAGC
>VEQI01000384.1 GCA_018883305.1 Limnohabitans sp.
CTGGATACCCGCGCCGCACCTGGTGAACACACGGTGCAAATTCTGCAGGAAGCGGGCCTGTCCAATGCTGACATTGAGAGTCTGTTGACCCAAGGTGTGGCACAACAGGCATCCATTCCATCGTCTTAAACGCATAGGGGCGTGCTATCCTGCGAGCTCGAATGTAAATAGCTTGCAGGAGACACCATGCACATGCCGGTTCGACGTCATTGGCTCAAGCGCCTGGCCCTGGTCATGCTGACCACCCTCACCTGTGGTGCCGTATTGGCGCAAGCCGACTACCCCAACCGCCCGATCAAGTTGATCGTGGCATTTCCGCCCGGTGGCACCAGCGACGTGATGGGCCGCATGATGGCCGACGAACTCACCAAGGTGCTCAAGCAGCCCGTGGTAGTGGAGAACATTGGCGGCGCCGGCGGCATTGTGGGCATGGACCGCGCGCTGAAGATGCCGGCGGATGGCTACACCCTCATTCAAACCGGGGTGGGTCAAAACGCCGTAGCACATGGCCTGGACCCTAACCTCAAGTACAACTCGCTGACCGACTTCATCCACCTGGGTCAGGTGCACTCCGGCCCCAACGTGCTGGTGGTGCATCCATCCACACCGTTCAAAACCTTGCAAGACCTGGTGGAGTACGCCAAGCGCAACCCTGGCAAGCTGGATTACGGCTACACCCATGCCGCCTCCGGCCACATGGCCATGGAGTTGTTCAAGCAAACCGCCGGCATTTTCATGACCGGCATTCCGTACCGTGGCGGTGGCCCCATGCTGACGGACTTGCTGGCTGGCACCGTGCCGTTGATCTTCCTGAATCAGGACGTGGTGCTGCCCCACGTCAAGGCGGGCAAGCTGCGTGCCCTGGCGGTGACCAGCGCGCAGCGCAACCCGCTGTATCCCGATGTACCCACCGTGGCGGAGTCCGGCTACAAGGGCTTTGAAGCGCTGTCCTGGTCTGGCTTGTCGGTGGCCAAAGGCACGCCGCAGCCTATTGTGGACAAGCTGCAAACTGCCATCAACCAGGTGGTGCAGTCGGACGTCATCCGGCAAAAGCTCAATTCAAACGGGTTTGTCGTGCCCACGGCAGGTAGCCAGCACTACACCAGTTTCATCAAGTCCGAGCTGGAGTTGTGGACGCGCGTGATCAAGACCGCGGGCATCAAGCCGCAATGAGTGCGAGGGGCTGGCAGCCACGGTCAAGCGCCGTGAGCCAAGCCCACACCGTCAGCGCAGCACCTTGCCTGGGTTCATCAGCTGTAGCGGATCCAGTGCGCGCTTGATGGTGCGCATGACGTCCAGCTCCAGCGCTGATTTGTAGCGCGGCAATTCATCCACCTTTTGCTGCCCGATACCGTGCTCGGCACTGATGGAGCCGTTGAAGCGAGCAACGGCCGCGTGGACCACGTCATTGACGGCATCATTTTTTTTCAACCACAGGGCGTTGTCCGTGCCCATGGGGCGGCTGAGATTGAAGTGCAAATTGCCATCGCCCAAGTGGCCAAAGCAAAACAGCCGTGAACCCGGAAAAGCCGCGGCCAGCTCTGCACTCACTTCGTCAATGAAGCGGGGGACCTGTGACACCGGCAAGGAAATGTCGTGCTTGATGTTGGGCGCATCGTGCTGCTGCGCCTCGCTCACGTTGTCACGCAATTCCCAGAGCGCCTGGGCCTGGGCCTGGCTTTGGGTGATCACCACATCCAGCACCAGCTCGCGTTCAAGGGCCTGTTCCAAAGCGGCCTGAAAATCAGCGGCCAGTGCCGCATCCGTACCACCATCGGCCACTTCCATCAGCACGTACCAGTCATGCGGGTCGGCAAAGGGCTGAGGCAGCGCGGGGAAATACCGGCGGGTGAGTTCCACGATGGCACTGGACATCAGTTCGAAAGCCGAGAAGCGCTCACCCATGGCGTCGCGCATGTGCTGCAGCAATTCAACAGCTTTGGCCGGCGACGACACAGCCACCATGCCCACCGCGTTGGCGGAAGGCAAAGGCATGAGCTTGAGTGTGGCCGCCGTGATCAGACCCAAAGTGCCCTCAGAGCCGATGAACAAATGCTTGAGGTCATAACCCGTGTTGTCCTTGCGCAAGCCTCGCAGCATGTCCAGCACCTCACCCGAAGGGAGCACCACCTCCAGCCCCAGCACGAGATCACGGGTATTGCCGTAACGCAGCACCTGCACACCACCCGCGTTGGTGGCGATGTTGCCCCCAATCTGGCAAGACCCTTCAGAGCCCACGGACAACGGATACAAACGGTTCACCGACTGTGCTGTTTCTTGCAGCGTCTGCAACACGCAGCCAGCCTCCACCGTCATGGTGTTGTTGGCCGGGTCAACGGCACGCACCTTGTTCAAGCGTCCCAGAGTGATGATCACTTGTTGCCCCGAGTCATCCGGCGTGGCTGCACCGCACATGCCGGTGTTGCCGCCTTGCGGCACGATGGACAAGCGATGCTGCGCGCACAGCTTCACCACCGCTGACACTTCTGCCGTATTCCCGGGACGGACCACCACCAGGGGTTGCCCGTGGTATTTTTCTTTCCAGTCGACGGCGTAGGCCTGCAGGTCTTGCGTCAACACATTGGCAGCGCCCACCACCTCGCGGGCCTGGGCAATGAAGGGATGCTCGCTCATGGGTCGTCCTCAATTCATGAAAAACGGGGAGGTTGTCAGGCCTCCCCGCTGCATTTTCGCTGAAAGACGCGTGCGTCAAACTGCGCCAAAATGACCAGTATCCTATGCGGGATCCCGCCTGCCTGTCACCCTAGAAAACCAGCCAAACGTTTGGCCCGCTATCAGCATCTGCCCTCCGATTCAAGCAAACCCTTGTCTCGCCCTGTTTGCCTCACGCCACGAGTTCACCATGACGACCACCCATGCCAAGCCGCTCTACATCACCATGCATCCGCAGGACAACGTGGCCATCATTGCCAATGACGGCGGCTTGCCCGCAGGCACAGTGTTCTCCTCGGGGCTGACGCTCATCGGTCATGTGCCACAGGGGCACAAGGTGGCTCTGGAGCGCATCGCCAAGGATGCGCCCGTGCGGCGCTACAA
>VEQI01000385.1 GCA_018883305.1 Limnohabitans sp.
TGGCAATCACCCACGCAAAGATGGGGCGGTCAATGAAAAACTTGGCGAGCATGTTTACTTCGCCGGACTGGTGACGGGTTTGACCTGGCTACCAGGGCGAGCTTTTTGCAAGCCATCCTCCACGATACGCATGCCGGGCTTGAGGCCCGACTTGACCACCCATTGATCGCCACTCATGGCGCCGGTCTGGATGGACACCGGTGCCACCTTGTCGCCCTCACCCACCACCATCACGTACGGGCCAGCGGTATTCATCTGCACCGCTCGTTGAGGCACGGCAATGGCAGAAGCCATCCGCGCCTGGGACAAACGCACGCGTACAAAGCTGCCGGGCATCAGTTCATGTTTCGGATTGGGCACTTCGGCACGCAAGAACACGGTGCCGGTGTTGGGGTCGACCGATTTTTCAGTCACGGTGAGCTTGCCGGGATGCGGATACAAGGAGCCATCGGCCTGCACCAGATCGACACGCAGTTGCTGACTGGCGCTGACCTCTCCCCGACGAATGGCTTGGCGCAGGGCAAACTGCTCGCTCTCGGACTGTGTGAAGTTGACGTAGATGGGGTCGAGTTGTTCGATCAGAGCCAACGGAGTGCTGTCGCCCCGTCCCACCAGGGTCCCTTCGGTCACCAAGGCATGACCAATGCGTCCGCTGATGGGGGCCTGCACCGAGGCGTTTTCCAAATCCAGCTCTGCCTTGGCCAGCGCCGCCCTGGCTTGCTTTTGACGCGCCAGCGCAGCGTCATAGTCTTGCTGGCTCACCGCTTTGACTTCCAGCAGGGATTTGTGACGCGCCAGTGATTGCTCTGCGGTGGCCGATTCCGCTCGAGCGGCTTCAGCCGCGGCCTGGTAGGTGCGCGGATCAATGATCAGCAGGGGCACGCCCGCTTTGACGTCCGTGCCTTCGATGAATAGCAGTTTCTGTACCACCCCCTCCACCCGGGCTCGGACCTGAGCCGAGCGCACGGACTGCAATCGACCAGTCAGTTCGGTGGTGAGTTCCAGCGGAGCCGTGGCCACCGTCATCACGACCACTTCAGGCGGGGGAGGCATCTGACCACCGGCAGGCTTGCCTTCTTGCTTGGGGCCACAAGCGGCCAGCAAAGCCACAACTGCCAGCCAGGTCCAGCCGGTTCGGATCAGGGGAAGATATCGCATGGAAACACTCTGGATCAATAGGAAAAGCCGCCTCGCGCGGCCTCCCGATGGGCGAAGAAACAGGGCCCAGGCTTGACGCCGGGTCAAGGCCCGTGATGCCCTGGAACGGGGTGCACGGACCTGCATCGTGGCAGGGATGGCACCACAAATGCGGAGTCCATCATACCGACTTGGCAACACACGGGCGTGACCATTTCACGCCCGGGCCATCAGCTTTTCATGTGCGCCGGTTCATGCACCTCGGTATGCGGGCTCAGTTGCTCGTCATCCACCACGGTCTTGATGGCCCCTGGCGTGCTCTTGCGGGCAAACAGGGTGTACATGGTGGGCACCACAAAAACGGTGAGCAGTGTTCCCAGGGACATGCCGCCCACGATCACCCAGCCAATTTGACGTCGGCTCTCGGCGCCGGCGCCCGTGGCCAAAGCCAGCGGAATGGCCCCCAGCACCATGGCGCCCGTGGTCATGAGGATGGGGCGCAGACGCAGCGTGGCCGCTTCCTGCACGGCTTCCAGCATGTCCATGCCTTCTTGGCGCAGCTGATTGCTGAACTCCACGATCAGGATGCCGTGCTTGGTGATCAGGCCCACCAGCGTGATGAGGCCAATCTGACTGAACACATTGAGCGTGCCGCCGGACATGCGCAGCGCCCACAAGGCCCCCACCATGGACAACGGCACGGACAGCATGATCACCATCGGGTCGATGAAGCTTTCAAACTGCGCGGCCAACACCAGGAAGATGAAGAACAACGCCAGCACAAACACAATGGCCAAGGAGCCAGAAGACTTGGTGAACTCACGCGAAGTGCCGTTCAGGTCGGTGTAGTAGCCGGGCTTGAGCACCTTGGCCGACACCTGTTTCATGAAGGCCAGCGCCTCCCCCAGGGAATACTCCGGCGCAATGTTGGCGGTGATGGAGGCACTGCGGCGCTGGCTGAAATGGTTGAGTTCACGCGGCACCACCACCTCGCGAATCTTGACCAGGGCCGACAGCGGAATCATGGCATCGTTGCGTCCACGGACAAAGATTTTTTCAATGTCATCTGGTGTGTCACGGTCACTGGGCTTGGTCTGCACCAGCACGTCGAATTGCTCGCCTTCGCGCTTGTAACGGGTCACCTGACGCCCACCCATCATGGTTTCCACCGCGCGCGCGATGGCATCCACCGGCACGCCCATGTCCGCAGCACGCTCGCGGTCCACCTCCAGGCTGATCTCGGGCTTGTTCAGGCGCAGATCGGTGTCCACGCTGACAATCCCCGGATTCTTGGCAATTTCTTCCTGCATGGCTCGCACCACAGCAGCCAGGTTCTGATAGCTCTCGTTGGTGAGGATCACGAAGTTCAGCGGACGCTCACGGAACCCCTGCCCCAACGAAGGCGGCGTGATGGGAAACGCTGTCACGCCCGGCAAGGTGGACACCATGGGGGTGATCTCGCGAGCGATCTCCAGGGTGGTGCGCTTGCGCTCTTCCCACGGCAGGGCCCGGTAAAACACGTTGCCTTGCGCCACCGTGGGGTTGCCCACCACGGTGAACAAACGGTCAAATTCCGGGTAGCGCGAACCCATGCGCTCAATGGCCTGGGCATAGCGCGTGGTGTAGTCCATGGTGGCGCCATCCGGGCCGTTGATGACGGTCAGAACGACCCCCCGATCTTCCAGGGGCGCCAACTCGCTCTTGGCCGAGCGAAACAGCGTCCAGGTGCCGACAGCCGCGGCCACCATCACGCCCACCACCAGCCAGCGGCGTGAAAACTTCAAGCGCCCCATCTCGGCGGTGGACAGGGTCCAGTGCAACAAGCCGCCATAAATATTGGTGATCCCCACCAACACCTTTTCCATGTTGCGGTCAAACCATCCGGGCTTGTCCACATGCTTGAGC
>VEQI01000050.1 GCA_018883305.1 Limnohabitans sp.
ACAGAAACGAGAGTTGCTGCAATTGCATGCCTTCGACCCAGCGCGCGACGGCTTGAGGCACGCCTTCTGCAGTGAAGGCGTAATTGAGCAGCAATGAGCCGGCCAAGATGATGGTGATCACGGCACTGGCGCGGGTGGACTCCAGCACCACGGCCCACAGACGTTGCCAAGACAGCGCCCGATACACCACGCCCGCCAGCAGCAAGGCATGCAGCGCCGCCACGGCCGCTGCCTCGGTGGGGGTGAAGGCCCCACTGTAGATGCCGCCCAGCAACACCACGGGCAAGGTCAAGGGCAAGCAACCGCGCCACACCAAGGTCAACCATTGGTCCCGAGGAACGGCAGGCTCACGCGGCATGTTGCGCTTGACAGCGATGTACTGCACCACCGCCATCATGGACAGTGCCATCAGCACGCCTGGCAACAAGCCACCGATGAACAGCGCCCCCACGGAGGCCCCTGACACCAGCGCGTAGATGATCATCGGGATCGACGGCGGGATCACCGGCCCCAGCGTGGCGCTGGCCACCACCACGGCCCCGGCAAAGCCGCGCGTGTAGCCGGGTTGATGCATCATCTGCTTGAGGGTGACGAGGCCTGGCCCGGCGGCATCGGCAATGGCGCTACCGCTCATGCCGGAAAAAATCACACTGACCAGAATGTCCACCTGGGCCAGCCCGCCGCGCAAGCGCCCCACCAGCACGCGGCAAAAATCAAACAGCCGTTCGCTCACGGTGCCGGCATTCATCAACTGCGCGGCAAAGACAAACAGCGGCACGGCCAGCAACACATAGCTTTGGTACAAGCCATTGCCGATCTGCTCTACCGCCAGACCCAGGTCTTGACCGGACACGCCCAGATAAGCGATGCCGGCTGCCATCATGGCAAAGCCAATGGGCACACGCAACAACAAGCCCACCAGCAGCACACCGGCCAGGCTCCACAAGGCCATGCTCATGATTGCCCCTCCCCTGCGTCAGCGTCTTGCAGACCTTCACCCCGCCAGGCTTGACGCACCCCCATGACGGCGCGCACCACCAGCGAGATCAGCAACATCACAAAGGGAAAAAACACCAGGCTGAAAGGAATGTCCAGCACCGGCGTGGCTTCGCGCGACATGAACCAGACGTAGTCCCAGCAGGCGGGCAAAGCCCATAGGCACAGACCCCCGATGAGCATATGCCCCGCGATGGCCATCCATCGACGCACACGCGGTGAGGCCTCTTGCCAGATCAGGTCGAACATCACGTGCTCACGGGTGGGGACCATGGTGGCACATGCCCACAGAATGATCCAGACATACAGCACCACGGCCAGTTCATCGGTCCAGGGCAAGGGGCGATCAAACACAAAGCGCGACACCACCTGCAACACAAACACCCCAAACAGGGCCACGAACAGGACCCCGCCCAGCGTCTGCGCGATGGCCCGCCCGCGACTCCACAACGTCAACATACAAACGCGTCTTCAGCGGACCGCATTGATGCGATCCAGCAACCCCGCGGGCCAGACCCGGGCGTAGTCGGATTGCAGATAGGCTTGCTGCACCGCTGCGCGAAATGCCGGCACATCGGGCGTCTGGATCTGCAGACCTTGCTGGCGGAAGTAGTCCACCAACTGCGCCTCTTCTTTCAAACGGTTGTCATTGTTGTAGCGCGCAGCCGCTTGTGCGGCCTGACGCATGCGCTGTTGTTGCGCTGGCGTGAGGGACTTCCAGACCTTGTTGGACACCGCCAGGAACAAACCATCCACCAGATGGCCGGTCAGCACCAGCTGCTTGGTGACTTCATGGAATTTGGCGGCGCGCACTGTCGGCAAGGGGTTGTCCTGCGCGTCAATGGTGCCTGTCTTGAGACCCAGGTAAACCTCGCCAAATGCCAGCGGCGTGGCTGTGGCGCCCAGGGCCTGGCCCAGGAACAACCACTCCTTGGTGCCCGGCATGCGCAGCTTGATGCCCTTGAGATCCGCGGGCGTGCGCACGTTGCGCGTCTCGCGCAAGTTGAGTTGACGCGTTCCCAGATAGAGGGTGGACAGCACGGTGATGTCCATTTTGTCGGACACGCGCTGGAACATGTCGGCGCCGATGGCGCCATCAAAGATTTTTTGCTGATGCGCAGGGTCGCGCACCACATAGCCCGCCGTGAAGATGGAAAACTCGGGCACCACCTTGGCGATGTCAAAGGCCGACACGGTGGCCAGTTCCAGGTTGCCGCGCGCCATGGCGGCCGGTTCTGTGCCCTGCTTGAACAGCGTGGCATTGAGGTGGATCTGCACTTGCAGGTCGGCCGGGGGCGCTGCTTCCAGCGACTCCTTGAACACGGTCCACATGCGGGCATGCCAGTCATCGGGCACGGCGGGTGATGAAGCGCGCAAGACCGCGGCAGCCCGCGCGGTCGTTGGCAACCAGGCAGCACCCATGCCACTCAGCGCCACAGGCGCCAACGCAGGCAGGGATCGGGCCAACCAGGCCCGACGAGAAAAAGAGGCATTCAAGCGGATCTCCCTCCGACGCACTCAGGCGTCGGGCAATACGATGTCACAGGTGCCGGGACATACCCAGCGCGTGACCTCACGCGTGGCGTCCATGCAGCCCCCGTGAGCATACACGCCCGCCGGATCACGCAAGCGCTGCATGCGGTCCAGCACATGGCGCATCTGGGTGGGGCTGGCGCGGGTCTGGTCCACCCGGGATTTCACCAGCGTCTCATCCATCGACAACCGACCTTGCGCATCCTGGCACACGCCATCACGCCAGTGATAGATCTCCACGCATTTGCTGGCAATGTCATAGGGCTGATCATGCTGCCAGAAGTTGGTGAACAAGCCACCCCCAAGATACAGAACCCACGACCCTTCATAGCCATACACATCCGAGGACGCGTCATCGGGGTTGCGAAACCAAACCCGATCCCCTGGCACATACCAATGCATGGGCAGCGGCTGCCCTTGTGAGCCGATTTCGCGCAGCAAGGTGTCCTGAAAGGGGCCGGACATGATGGCGCGGGTACGCCACTGCTGCTGCAACCGCTCAAACAGTTCAGGGTGGTGGTCGTGGGCCTCTTGTGCCAGCGCCAGCAACATCACGTATTCCGTGGCCCGGTAGCAGGAGAACGCGTACTGGCGACCCGAAAGGGCCGGCTGGGTGGCCAGTGTCAAAGCCTCGATCAGGCATTTGCCTGGCTTCAGGGTGAAGCCCGTGTCGGGGTCGTATTGCCAATGCTCGGGGGGACGATCCACTTCATCGGTTTTGAAATCCATGGAGGTGTTCTGCGCCGCCCGCACAAGCCGATGACGAATGCGGCACGCGCTGTCAAACTCTTCGAAGGAGGGAAAGCTCAGCGGCAGCGGACTGGCCAGCAGCGTCCAAAGGATTTCGCGCGACAGATCCACGTCGCTTTGCGCACCTTGCCAGTGTTGTGTGGCGGCCAGTCCCAGGGTATTGAATTCGGGCATCAGGCTGGTGCTCAGTTCGGGGGCAAGGTGAAAGTGAGCCCTTTGATCGCCTTGTGCAACAGCGACACAACTGCGCGGATCAAGCCCCACCGACGCCAGGACCTGCTGCATCCGATCACACAAGCCCGACGTGGTGTGGCCTGTGGAAGGGTGAATGTAAAGACCAGGACTCATGCAGCACTTCGCGTGGGGAAAGACACCAGGATTCGGCGTCGATCAATGCTATCCCCGCAAACTCACTAGTGCCAAGCCCTTCGCATCAGGGTTTCCACCGAACGGTGAAAAATCACCGACCACACCACGCACACCGCCCAAGTCATGATGAGCCAGGCCACTCCCCAGCGGGGCGAGTCATAACCACCTTGAATCCAGAGTGCATTGGCCAGCACCAGGGGCGCAAAGTGGGTCAGAAACAGCGCATAAGAGGTGTCACTTTGCCGCTGCCACCATCGAGCACTTCGCACTGAGGGCTTCCAGCGTGAAGCGCCCCAGAGCAACACCCCGCACACCAGGACGGTCAACCACAGACGAGGGCGCGGATACATCCAGCCAGCGGCCAGTGCACTGAACAGACACACCCCCAGCCAGGCCCTGGCCGAGGAAACCACCGACGCCGAGGATTGCGACCACGCCAGCAAGGCGCCCACGCCATACGACTCCAGAAAATACCAGGCCCACCGGTCCCACGCTGCATCTCGGTTGAAATACCACTGTGAGGCCAGACACAACAAGGCCACACCTGCCACCACGCCCTGCAACCCCACCCCCAGACGCAGCAATGCCCAACTCAGCACAGCCAGCAAGGCATACAACTGGAAGTCGATCGCCACATACCAAGCGCCGACCGTCATGGAGGGCTGACCCACGAAGTCCTGGATCAACAGCACATGCGAGATCCATTGCCACAGACTGGCAGGCGCCGTCAGCCAGTCCTGATCGATGAAGGGACGTAGCACCTGCACCGTCAGCGCCACCGTCAGAAGCGCCAGGGCAAACGGCGGCACCAGTCGCGCATATCTTTTGCGCAACCGCTCTACCAAAGGGGCTTGTGGAGTGCTGAGCAAGGTCTGCGCTGACCAATAGCCGGCCATCACCAGGAAGACCTGCGTGGCCATGCGCCCGTACGCATACAAGACCTCATGCAGCGCAGGCCAGGTCTGCGCCAGCGTGTTGGCCAACGGCCCGTACGAGCTCAGGTGATGCAAGACGATCACATGCGCAGCCACCACGCGCAACCCATCCATCAGATGGTCGCGCTGGGTCATGCCTTCCAGCGCGGCGTGCGCTTGTCAATGAAGGCCTGAAACCCTTCCTGGGCATCACCGTCCATCATGTTGCAGGCCATGGTCTGACCTGCCAGCTGGTAGGCGGCAGCGATGCCCATCTCCAGTTGCTGGTAGAACAGGGCCTTGCCCATGCGAACGGCCACCGGTGGCTTTTCGATGATCTTGTGGCACAGCGCCAGTACAGCCGACTCCAGCTCGCCGGCTGGCACCGCATGATTGATCAGCCCCTCTTGCACCGCCGTGGCGGCGTCGATGAAGTCGCCCGTGAGCAGCATTTCCATGGCCCGCTTGCGCGCCACATTGCGGGACAAGCCCACGCTGGGCGTGGCGCAAAAGAGCCCGAAGTGGATGCCCGAGACGGCAAAACGTGCGCTGTCGGCCGCCACCGCCAAGTCACACATGCTCACCAGTTGACAGCCGGCGGCTGTGGCAATGCCCTGCACCTGTGCAATCACAGGCTGCGGCAGTTGTTGCAGTTGCAACATCATGCGAGAACATTGCGCGAACAGGTCCTGATAAAACGACAACTCGGGATGCGCACGCATCTCGCGCAGATCATGTCCCGCGCTGTAGGCCTTGCCACTGGCCGCCAACACCACCACCCGGCACTGTGAATCCGTCGCCACCTGCTCAAGCGCTGACGACAGCGCTGTCATCATGTCGGCCGACAGCGCGTTGAAACTGTCCGGCCGGTTGAGTGTCAGGCGCACCACGCCTGGGGCTGGCTGGTCGGTCAATACCCAAGAACCTGTATCAGAGCTCATGCTCATCTCCTCTCACGCATGGAACCATAATTATCCCCTTGTCATGACACCGCCCTCCCCGCCCCCGCTGCCCTGGCTGGATGAACACGATCCATTGCCCTCACCCCTGCAAGCCTGGGGTGAGACCTCGCCTGCACCCGGCCTGTTGGCCGCGGGTGGCGAGCTGTCCGTGGCGCGCCTGAAGCAAGCGTATGGCCAGGGCACGTTTCCCTGGTTCAGCGCCGGCCAACCCATTCTGTGGTGGTGCACGAACCCACGAATGGTGCTGCAAACGGCCTCGTTTCGGCTGCATCGTTCCTTGCGCCAGGCAGTGAAAAAATTCCGCGACCACCCACGGGCCGAGATCCGTTTCGATTCGGATTTCCACGCCGTCATTCACGCCTGTGCCCAGTCCCCGCGACCGGGTCAACACGGTACCTGGATCGTGCCCGCGATGGTGCAAGCCTATGAGGCCCTGCATCAGGCTGGCCACGCCCACAGCGTCGAGACCTGGGTGGAGGGTCAACTGGTGGGGGGACTGTATCTGGTGAATCTGGGATGTGCGCTGTTTGGCGAATCCATGTTTGCCCACCGCACCGACGCCTCCAAAATCGCCCTGTCCGCGCTGGTCGCCTGGGCCAGACAGCACGACATTGCCTGGATTGATTGTCAGCAGCAAACCGCGCATCTGGCGCGCCTGGGCGCACAGCCCATCCGCGTCACCGAGTTCCTCGACGCCATTCAGACAGCCCGCGCCAGGCCCGCCCCCACCTGGGATTTCCAGCCCGTATACTGGGACACGTTGCTGTCTTCACCCACTCAACCACCCATCGCCGACTGACGTGACGCACCTCAAGGATCTGCCGCTTCAGACCCTGCAGTTTTACGCCACTGCGCCTTATCCCTGCAGCTATCTGGCGGAACGGCAAGCCCGCTCGCAAGTGGCCACCCCCAGTCATCTGATTCAAAACGACACCTATTCCGACCTGGTGTCCAAGGGCTTTCGTCGCAGTGGCATGTTCACTTACCGCCCGTACTGTGATGGTTGTCGAGCCTGCGTGCCCTTGCGCGTGCTGGCCACCGATCATCGGCCCAGCCGAAGCCAGCGCCGTGCCGTGCTCAAGCACGGTGAACTGCAGGCCCGCGTCATGCGCCTGATGTTTTCTCAAGAGCACTACCAACTCTATCTGCGCTATCAGACCGGCCGCCATGCAGGGGGCGGCATGGACCATGACAGCATTGACCAATACACACAATTTTTGTTGCAAAGCCGGGTGAATTCACGTCTGGTGGAATTTCGCACCCCCGACAGCGGCAACCGTCCGGGTGAGCTGAAGATGGTGTCCATCCTGGATGTCCTCAATGACGGCTTGTCGGCGGTCTACACGTTCTATGACCCCGAGCCCGGCGCCAGCTATGGCACCTACGCCGTGATGTGGCAACTCCAGCAAGCGCGCCAGCTGGGGCTGCCGTACGTGTACCTGGGCTACTGGATCGAGGCCAGCCCCAAGATGAACTACAAAGCCCAGTTTGTGCCGCACGAAATCTTGCAAGACGGCGTTTGGATGGCGCAAGAGGTTTTCACAAAGTAAAATGCGGCATGCGCAGCAAAGATCCTCAGACGCCCGCCTCGCCCTCGATCCAGGTGATCGAGCGCATGTTCACCCTGATTGACGTGCTGGCGGCGCGCGAAGAAGCCGTCAGCCTGAAAGAGATCAGCGAGAAGACCGGCCTGCATCCGTCCACCGCGCACCGCATCCTCAACGACCTCACCCTGGGGCGATTCATTGACCGCCCGCAGGCGGGCAGCTACCGGTTAGGCATGCGTCTGCTGGAGTTGGGCAATCTGGTCAAAGCACGTCTGAACGTGCGTGACGCAGCCATGGAACCCATGCGTGAGTTGCACAAACTGATTCAGCAACCCGTCAACCTGAGCGTGCGCCAGGGGGATGAAATCGTCTACATCGAACGGACCTACAGCGAGCGTTCGGGCATGCAGGTGGTGCGAGCTATTGGCGGGCGCGCGCCCTTGCATCTCACCTCGGTGGGCAAACTGTTTCTGGCGGCCGAAGACGCCCCCCGACTGCGAGCCTATGCCACCCGAACCGGGTTGGCAGGCCATACGCGCAACAGCATCACTCAGTTACCCGTGCTGGAGCGCGAGCTGGCCAAATCGCGACAGTATGGCGTGGCCCGTGACAATGAAGAACTGGAACTGGGCGTGCGTTGCATGGCGGCTGGTATTTATGACGACCAAGGCCGACTGGTGGCCGGACTATCCATCTCGGCCCCTGCTGATCGATTGGACGAAGGGTGGCTGCCCAAGTTGCAAGACACGGCAGCCAAGATCTCTACGGCGCTGGGGTATCACGCACCCCATGCCTGAGCTCAGGTGTGCGGCACGCCACCACGGCTGGCGTGGTGCACTTCCACCCAGCGACGCACGCGCTCGGCATCCGCGATACGACCCAGCTTGCCCGCTGAATCCAGGAACACCATGATGAGCTTGCGCCCGGCCACACGGGTCTGCATCACCAGGCAACGACCGGCTTCGGAGATGTAACCGGTTTTTTGCAGGCCGATATCCCAGTTGGGATTCTTGATGAGCCGATTGGTGGTGTTGTAGCGCAAGGTCTGACGTCCCACTTCCACCACGTGGCTGGGAGAGGTGGAGAAATCGCGCAGCATGGGGTCTTGGTACGCTGCGGCCACCAAGGTGGCCAGGTCTTTGGCGCTGGATTGGTTCTTGCTGGACAGGCCCGTGGGTTCCACGTAACGAGTGTCGCGCATGCCCAGTTGGACGGCCTTGGCATTCATGAGGTTGACGAAGGCCTGCAGGCCACCGGGATAGGTGCGACCCAGCGCATGGGCTGCACGGTTCTCACTGGACATCAGGGCCAGATGCATGAGCTCACCACGGGTCAGGGTAGTACCTACTTTGAGACGCGAGCTGCTGCCCTTTTCCGTGTCCACATCATCCTGGGTAATGGTGATGTGCTCGTCCAGATTGAGGTTGGCTTCACTGACCAGCAGACCTGTCATCAGCTTGGTGATAGAGGCGATGGGCAACACAGCTTCATCGTTCTTGCTGACCAACACCTCGTTGGTGTCCTGGTCGATCACATAAGCCACGCTGGAATTGAGCGCCAATGAATCAGCCGAACTGCGCAAGCCAGCCAATTGACCATAACTGGGGCGCTCGGGCAGGGTTTTGGCCACGGTCTTGCGAACGTGGGACGCTTTCACTGCATGGGTGGCCTTGGCGCGAGATTTCGTCGTTTTGGCATCCGTGGCCGCCCAAGCGGCTCCTTGCACAATCAGCAACGACAAACCCAAGGTGACGATGAGTGAACGCATCGGTGCGATTCCCTTTTGCAAAAAAACGACTTTCCCCCACCCTGGGGGCGATCAGCTGTCGCGAGTGTAACTGCAAAAAAAAATTCACGCAAGATCAAAGACTTGCGTGAATTTCTTAAGACTCGGGACGGTGGACCTGCCCACGCCTTTCAGGCAGGCCGTTCAGCCCTGAGCTGCCACCCGGTCAGACTTGCTCTTGAGCTTGTTGAGTGCGCTCAGGTAGGCTTTGGCAGACGCCACCACGATGTCGGGGTCGGCCCCCACACCATTGACCACCCGGCCGCTGTTTTGCAAACGGACCGTCACCTCGCCTTGGCTTTCGGTGGAGCCGCTGATGGCGTTGACCGAATACAGCACCATTTCGGCGCCGCTCTTGACATGGTTCTCGATGGCTTTCAGAGAAGCATCCACGGGACCATTGCCATCCGACTCGGCGCGCACTTCCGTACCATTGTCCTGAATGACAATGCTGGCATGCGGACGCTCGCCGGTTTCGCTGTGCTGCGACAGGGACACAAAGCTGTATTGGTCACCTTCCTCGGGCACGGCGTCCTGGCTCACCAGGGCCAGGATGTCCTCGTCAAAAATCTCACTCTTGCGATCGGCGAGTTCCTTGAAGCGGGTGAAAGCGGCATTGATGTCGGACTCGCTCTCCAGCTGCACGCCCAGGTCTTGCAAGCGCTGCTTGAACGCGTTGCGACCACTGAGTTTGCCCAACACAATTTTGTTGGTGGTCCAGCCCACGTCTTCGGCACGCATGATCTCGTAGGTATCGCGCGCCTTGAGCACGCCGTCCTGGTGAATGCCGGACGCGTGCGCAAAGGCGTTTGCCCCCACGACGGCCTTGTTGGGTTGCACCACAAAGCCCGTGGTCTGACTGACCATGCGACTGGCGGCAACGATGTGTCGAGGGTCAATCCCCAGCTCCAGGCCAAAGTAGTCTTTGCGCGTCTTGAGCGCCATGACCACCTCTTCCAGCGAACAGTTGCCGGCGCGTTCGCCCAGGCCGTTGATGGTGCACTCGATCTGACGGGCACCACCAATCTGCACACCGGCCAGCGAGTTGGCCACGGCCATACCCAGGTCGTTGTGACAGTGCACCGACCAGATGGCTTTGTCGCTGTTGGGAATGCGCTCTCGCAAGGTGCGGATGAATTCGCCGTACAACTCGGGCACGGCATAACCCACCGTATCCGGAACGTTGATGGTGGTCGCCCCCTCCTTGATCACCGCTTCCAGAATGCGGCACAGGAAATCCATCTCGCTGCGGTAGCCATCTTCAGGGCTGAACTCAATATCGCCCACCAAATTGCGCGCAAAGCGCACGGCCTGCACTGCTTGCTCCATCACCTGATCCGGTGTCATGCGCAGCTTCTTCTCCATGTGCAATGGCGAGGTGGCAATGAAGGTGTGGATACGCGCGCTGTTGGCACCATGCAGCGCCTCTGCCGCACGGGCAATATCGCGGTCATTGGTTCGAGCCAGCGAGCACACCGTGGAGTCCTTGATGGACTGGGCGATGGCGCGCACGGCTTCAAAGTCACCGTTGGAACTGGCGGCAAAGCCCGCCTCGATCACATCCACTTTCAGGCGCTCCAGTTGACGGGCGATACGCAACTTCTCGTCGCGCGTCATGGAGGCGCCGGGCGACTGCTCGCCATCGCGCAAGGTGGTATCGAAAATGATCAATTTGTCGGCCATGTTTCACTCCTGTGGGTCAATGGTGGGGCCAGTTGCCCTTCCCGGGTTGACGCCTGCTGCACAAAGCAAAAGGCCCGCTGCGGTTGGGCAAACGGGCCTGTGGGGAATGATCGCGTGCGCTACCGTACCCGCCCGTGTGAGCGTAGAAGCAGTAGAGCCAGTAGCGAGTTCATTGGACGCAATGTAGCACACTTTTCAAAGATGCGGTCTCACTTGTGCAAGCCCTGCTCGTCGGGTTCATCGGTGGAGGTGCTGATGACACTGGCCTGCAGCCCTTTGGCGCGGCGCCAGCCATACACCACATAGCCACTCAGACCGTAGATCACAAACAGCGAGAACAGCACGGTGGGTGGATGGATGTTGATGACCGCAATGATGAGCGCAATGAGCACGATGGCCGCAAAGGGCACGCTCTTTTTCATCTGCACATCTTTGAAACTGTAGAACGGCACATTGGTCACCATGGTGAGGCCGCTGAACAAGCACAGGCCGAACATGGGCCAGGCCATGGTCTCGGGAGCCACGTCGGTCTCGGTCATCAGCCACAGGAACCCTGCCACAAGTGCCGCCGCCGCCGGCGAAGGCAACCCTTGGAAATACCGTTTATCCACCACCGCGGTGTTGACGTTGAAGCGGGCCAGACGCAGGGCGGCGCAGGCGCAATAGACGAAAGCGGCAATCCACCCCCAGCGTCCCAGGCCACGCAAGGACCACTCGTAGGCAATCAGCGCCGGCGCAGCACCAAAGGAGACCATGTCGGCCAGGGAATCCATTTGCTCGCCAAACGCGCTTTGGGTGTTGGTCATGCGTGCCACACGGCCGTCCAGGCTGTCGAGCACCATGGCGCAAAACACGCCAATGGCCGCCTGATCGAAGCGGTTGTTCATGGCCATCACGATGGCATAAAAGCCACCGAACAGAGCAGCCAAGGTGAACAGATTGGGCAACACGTAAATGCCCTTGCGGGGCTTGGACGAAACGTCGTCAGCGTTGGGGCGATGATCTTCGGTCATGGGTGATCCGTGGTCCAGTGCATCAAGCGGCAAGGCCTCACAGCGTGGCCAACACCGTGGTGGTGGCGGACACTTTCTCACCGGGCACGACACGCGGTGTGGCCGTCAACGGCAGGTACACGTCCACGCGTGAACCAAAACGGATGAAGCCATAGCGTTGGCCTTTGTGCAGAGCATCGCCAGGCTGCACGTAGCACAGGATGCGACGTGCAATCAAACCCGCCACCTGCACCAAGGTCACCGTGTGTGCAGCACCCGCGATGTTGGCGTCAATGACGACCGCATTGCGTTCATTCTCTGTCGAGGCCTTGTCCAGATCGGCATTGACAAACAGGCCCGGGAAATATTGCACACTGCGAATCTGACCATCCACGCTGGAGCGGTTGCTGTGAACATTGAAGACATTCATGAACACGCTGATGAGCAGGGCCTCACGGTTGGCATACGGGTCATGTGCTTTTTCCACCTTGACGATACGACCATCGGCCGGCGAAAGCACGGCATTGGCCAACTCGGGTACTGCGCGCGGCGGATCGCGAAAGAACTGGATGACGAACACGGCCACCACATACAGTGGCAAGGCAGCCCAACCACCCCACAGGCCATGCACGCCCAGGGCCAGCAACACGCTGATGAGGATGAAGGGCCAGCCTTCGCGGGCCAGCAGGGGGTGCGGATAGTTCATGAGATCAAGTGTAAGGGCGGACGGGTCTCCCCAGAACCCTGGGGTTCTCAGGGGATGCCCCAAATCAAGAGGGCTGCAGCCCCCTCCTCTCGGAAGGGTTGCAGCCCTGTGGCTCTGATTTTAAAAAATCAGTTGCGGCTCTGGTCGACCAACTTGTTCTTGGCGATCCAGGGCATCATGGCGCGCAGCTGGGCACCCACCACTTCGATGGAGCTCTCAGCGTTCAGACGACGGCGAGCGGTCATGCTGGGATAGCCGGTACGGCCTTCCAGAATGAACATCTTGGCGTATTCGCCCGTCTGGATACGCTTGAGCGCGTTGCGCATGGCTTTGCGGGACTCTTCGTTGATCACCTCGGGACCGGTCACATACTCACCATACTCGGCGTTGTTAGAGATCGAGTAGTTCATGTTGGCGATACCGCCTTCATAGATCAGGTCCACGATCAGCTTCAACTCGTGCAGGCACTCGAAGTAGGCCATCTCGGGCGCGTAACCGGCTTCCACCAGGGTCTCGTAGCCCATCTTGATCAGCTCGACCGCGCCACCGCACAACACGGTCTGCTCGCCGAACAGATCGGTCTCGGTCTCTTCCTTGAAGTTGGTTTCAATGATGCCGGCCTTGCCGCCACCGTTGGCCATGGCATAGCTCAGGGCCAGTTCGCGGGCCTTGCCGCTCTTGTCCTGATGCACCGCCACCAGGTGGGGCACGCCGCCGCCCTGGGTGTAGGTGGAACGCACCGTGTGGCCAGGCGCCTTGGGCGCCACCATCCACACGTCCAGATCGGCACGGGGCACCACCTGGTTGTAGTGGATGTTGAAACCGTGGGCGAAAGCCAACGAAGCGCCCTTTTTGAGGTGGGACTCGATGCCACGGTACACGTCGGCAATCTGCTCGTCAGGCAACAGGATCATGACCACGTCCGCGACTTTGACAGCCTCATTGACTTCCATCACGGTCAGGCCGGCCTTGCCGACTTTGTCCCAGGATGCGCCGCCTTTGCGCAGACCGACCACGACCTTCACGCCGCTGTCGTTGAGGTTCTGGGCGTGGGCATGGCCCTGGCTGCCGTAACCAATGATGGCCACGGTCTTGCCCTTGATCAGGCTCAGGTCACAGTCTTTG
>VEQI01000386.1 GCA_018883305.1 Limnohabitans sp.
GTGCAGGCGTTCTGTCTCGGCGGCAATCTGCGCCCGAGCCTTGGGATTGAGCTTGCCTTCCTCATACGCCATCAGCAGCTTGTGCTTGAAGGCCTCACGGTCGATGCGCAGCTGATCGGTGAAGGCCGAGGCCAGTAAACCGGCAGGAATGGCAAAGATGCCGATACCCAGCAGCGCCAGCACCACCGTCAAGGCACGGCCCATGGGGGTGATGGGCGAGATGTCACCATACCCCACGGAGGCCAGCGTGACCACGGCCCAGTAGATGGATTGCGGAATGTTTTCAAATTTGTCCGGCTGGGCTTCGTGCTCGAACAAATAGCCCATGCTGGCGGTGAGCACCACCATCAGCAACATCACAAACACTGAGGCAAAGATCACTTGCCACTCGCGCAGCACCACCTTGTAAAGTGTTTTGGTGGCACTGGTGTAACGCGTGAGCTTGAGCAATCGCAACAGACGGAACACCCGCAGGAAACGCAGGTCTAGACTGAAGGGCAACAAGCGCTCCAGCAGGAAGGGCAGGATGGTCAAGAGGTCGATCAGCGCATGGGCGGACCAGAAATGCGACCACCGAGGCAGGCTGCGGTGTTTGAACGTGGGGTGTTCAGGTGCGGCATACATGCGCATGGCGTACTCCAGCGTGAACACGCTGAAGGACACGATGTCGATGACATGAAACTCATTGGCCAGCACCTGGTGAATGGACTCCACCGATTCCAGCACCACCGCCACGATGGACAGCAGCACCCAGAACATGATGAAGTTGTCAAAGTACACATGCAACTGACCTGAATGCCCCGTGGGCTCCAGCAGCGCGTGAACCTTGCCACGCAGGGTTCGATGACGGTTGAGTTCCACGAACTCGCGCCAGGCTGGCACCATGTAGCGTGACAGCTTGAAGATCCGCATCAATCGCAGCAGTCGCAGCAACCGCAGCATCTCCACATCCAGGGTGATGAAGTTGGCAAAATAAAACGGCGCTATCGCCACCAGGTCCACCAAGGCGTAAAAGCTGAATGCATGACGCCAGCGTGCAAAGCGCTTGCCCGCGAACTCCGGGTCATAGGGGGCGGCACCCAGTCGCAGCAGATATTCCAGGGTGAACACGCCAACGGTGATGACATCAAACCAGTGAAACCAATCCACGTGCGGGGCATACAGCAGCTCGTTGTGCTCGGCCACGATGGCCAGCACGCTCAGGATGATCAACCAGCCCACGCCGTTTTCAATCTGGCGTGCCCAGCCTGACTCGAACTCGGTGTTGAAGAGCCAGAGATGAACCCTGGCCCATAAGCCCTTGGGATGCGGGTGGGGATTGGCGTGCGGTTCGGTCATGGCGAATCGGGAGTGACGACGTCATGCCGATTGTCGTCGCCCAGCCTCACGCGAAATTGACAAGCGTCAATTCTTCGGGCGATAACGATCGACGACCACGCCCTGGTCAAACAATGCCCGGATATCAGCTTCGGCATAGCCAAGCGATTGCAAAATTTCCTCGCTGTGCTGACCCAGCCAGGGGGCGGGCAGACGGATTTCGCCCAGCGCACCACTGGACTTGATGGGTAATCCAATGGTTTTCATGGGCCCAATGCGCGGATGCTCGATCTCGTGCACCATCTTGCGAAACTTCACATGCGGATCGTTGAGCGTGGTTTCAAAGCCAAACACCGGTCCGCCGGGCACGCTGGCTGCGTCCAGCAGCGTCACCCAGTGCGCCGTGTCCTGGTGTGCAAACACGGCCTCGATGTCTCGTTCCAGGTCATCGGCGTGACGCACGCGCAGGGCCTGCGTGGCAAAGCGCGGGTCTTGCAGCCATTGCGGCTGGCCCACCACTTGTTCGCAGAAATTGGCCCACAGTTTCTGACTGCTGGCACCCACGGTGACATAGCCATCGCGTGTGCGGTAGGCTTGATACGGTGCCGAGCGGCGGTGCCGCGTCCCGGTGGCGGTGGGCACTTCGCCCCCGCCGAAGAAAGCGCCAAACTCCCACACGGCCCAGGCCATGCCGGCCTCCAAAAGTGAAGTTTCCAGGTACTGTCCTTCACCGTGACGCAGTTTGCCGATCAGGGCGCCCAGCACGCCGTACAGCGTGGTGACGCCACTGGCAATGTCATTCATGGCAATGCCCACCTTGGCAGGGCGTCCGCCGGGGTGACCCGTCATCATCATGATGCCCGACATGCCCTGGGCAATGATGTCCAGGCCGCCTTTCTTGCCATACGGGCCGGTCTGACCAAAGCCCGACATGGAGGCATAGATGACCTGGGGGTTACGTGCGCGGATGGATTCATAGTCCAGCCCCATGCGCTTGACCACCCCGGGGCGGAAATTCTCCAGAACGATGTCCGCGCGCTCAGCCAGCGCCAGCGCGATCTTTTTGCCCTCGGGCGACTTCAGATCCAGAGAGATGCTTTTCTTATTGCGGTTGAGCACCGCAAAGCAATACGACTCACCGTTGACCTGGGGCTCGAAATTGCGCGAGGTGTCGCCCTTGTCGGTGTTTTCCACCTTGATGACGTCGGCGCCCATGTCGCCCAGCACCATGCTGCAATACGGACCGGCCAGCACATTGGTCAGGTCCAGCACCCGAAGGCCTTGCAGAGGTAATGCCATGTGATCTCCTTGTTTATCGGCCCTGAAACACGGGCTTGCGCTTTTGCATGAAGGCGGTGCGGCCTTCACGGTAGTCTTCGCTGTTGAAGCATTCATCCACCACGCGATCACACCAGGCGAGGTCGCGCTTGGATTCGTCTTTCACAATTTCACCCACGATGGTTTTGATGGAGGCCACCGTCATGGGCGCATTGGCCGCGATGGTGCTGGCGTACTCCTCTACCAGGGACGGCAATTGATCAACGCTCACCACCCGGTTGACGAGACCCATCTCACGCGCTTCCTGCGCGCTGAATTGACGCGCCGTGTAGAAAATTTCTTTGGCATACGACGGACCCACCAGATCCACCAGTTTGCGCACGCCTTCGTACTCATAGCCCAGGCCCAGCTTGGCGGCCGGGACGCCAAAGCG
>VEQI01000387.1 GCA_018883305.1 Limnohabitans sp.
TGCAGCAAGTGCCGCTGATCTTGGCCCCGGCCATGAACCGCGAGATGTGGGCCCATCCGGCCACCCAGCGCAATGTCCAGCAACTGAAGGCGGACGGCACGGTGGTGCTGGACGTGGGGCAGGGCGACCAGGCCTGCGGTGAGGTGGGCGATGGCCGCATGCTGGAGCCGGCTGAAATTCTGGATGACCTGATTGCCCATTTTCAGCCCAAACGCCTGCAGGGACGTACCGTGCTGGTGTCGGCGGGCCCCACCTACGAGGCCCTGGACCCGGTGCGGGGGATCACCAACCTCTCCAGTGGCAAGATGGGGTTTGCCATTGCCCGCGCAGCGCGTGAAGCGGGCGCCCAGGTGGTGCTGGTGGCGGGGCCGGTGTCGTTGGCCACGCCCCGGGGCGTGCGCCGTGTGGATGTGCGCTCGGCTTTGCAGATGCAGGCTGCTGTGCAGGCCGAGGTCGATCAGGCCGACGTGTTTGTGGCCACGGCAGCCGTGGCGGATTGGCGTCCTGCGCAAGCCAGTGACGAAAAGATCAAGAAAGACGGCAGCGGCAAGACACCAGTGCTGAATTTCACCGAGAACCCGGACATCCTGGCCGGCGTGGCGGCCAGTGAACGCTCTCGCAGCGGGCAGCTGTTTTGCGTAGGCTTCGCTGCTGAGAGCCACGACCTCTTGAGCAATGCCCAGGCCAAACGCCTGCGCAAGGGCGTACCGCTCCTGGCTGGCAACATCGGCCCGGCCACCTTTGGTCAGGACGACAACGCCTTGCTGCTGATTGATGCCCAGGGCACGCTGGCGTTGCCGCATGCCTCCAAGCTCACGTTGGCGCGACAACTGATCGAGCAGATTGCCTTGCGATTGCCGCGCTGACGCCACCCCGGATGTTTGCGCAGCCCCAGCCTCCCAACGCCTGATTTCCCTGAAAGCCCCGAGATGAAGATCGACGTCAAAGTCCTCGACCCCCGCTTGCAGTCTCAACTGCCCACCTATGCCACACCGGGCAGTGCCGGTCTGGACCTGCGCGCCTGTCTGGATGCGCCATTGACTCTGCAGCCCAATGCCTGGCAACTGGTGCCCACCGGCATGGCCATCCACCTCGCCGACCCGGGCTACGCGGCGCTGATCCTGCCGCGTTCAGGCCTGGGTCACAAGCATGGCATCGTGCTGGGCAATCTGGTGGGATTGATTGACAGTGACTACCAGGGGCAACTGATGGTGAGTGCCTGGAACCGCAGCAGCACGGCCTTCACCATCGAGCCGATGGAGCGCATCGCGCAGTTGATGATCGTGCCGGTGGTGCAGGCGCAGTTCAACCTGGTGCACGAGTTTGCCCAGGCCAGTGAGCGTGGCGAGGGCGGCTACGGATCGACCGGCAAGGCCTGAGGACGGTTTGAGCGCAAGGCAGATGGCTGCCCCGCCGTCAATCCGCCTGAATCTGGAAAAAACCCGTGCCGGTGGTGCCACGGGCAGTCTCATCCTCGGTGGCTTCGCGCACCGATGCCACCTGCAGTGACAAGCGCAAACCGATACCGGCCAGCGGGTGGTTGCCATCCAGCACCACATGTTCGGGGTAGATCTCGGTCACGGTGTACAGGCCTTGCAGCGGGATGTCAGGTGAGCAGCCCGCCGGCATGGCATTGCCCTCGAAGGTCATGCCTTCTTCGAGTTCTTGGGGAAAGTGCGCGCGGCTTTCCAGAAACACCAGTTGTTCGTCGTAATCGCCAAAGCCGTCCTCGGGCTCGATGTTGAGGTCCAGTCGGGCGCCTTGGGCGTGCCCTTGCAAGGCCTGTTCGATGACAGCCAGCAGGTCCTGACCGCCCACCATGAATTCCACCGGTTCATCCAGAATGTCCAGGGTGTCACCCAGGCTGTCCTTCAAGGTCCAGGTCAGGGCCACCACGCAGGGAGAAGAAATGTTCATGGGGGACAATTGTCTCAGTTTAGAGAGACCTCATGACACGACGCACCACCACATCCACCACGGCTCGTCCCGACCAAGCCCTCAACGCTGGCGCGGGCAAACGTGCTTCTGCTCGTCAGCGCAGCGCCATGGCAAAGAAAGGCCCGCTGGTGACTGCCGACGTCCCCATCCAATTGCTGGGGGGGCTGAGCGTCAAGCGCTTCATGGCCGAGTATTGGCAGCGCAAGCCCCTTCTGGTGCGGCAGGCCATTCCCGGTTTCATTCCCCCCTTGGGCCGCGACGAGTTGTTTCAACTGGCGGCGCGGGAGGATGTCGAGTCCCGCTGCGTGATGACGGAGCGCGACGATGGTCAGCCCTGGTCCTTGCGGCGCGGCCCCTTTGGCAAGCGCGCCCTGCCTTCGGTGCGCGAACCGGGCTGGAGTTTGCTGGTGCAGGGTGTTGACTTGCACCATGAGTGGGTGGCCCGACTCAAGCAGTCCCTGAGTTTCATTCCTGCGGCTCGCCTGGACGATGTGATGATCAGTTATGCCACTGACGGTGGTGGGGTGGGGCCGCACTTTGACAGCTATGACGTGTTTTTGCTGCAAGCCCACGGACGCCGACGTTGGCGCATCGGTCCGCAGCGCGACTTGCGCTTGCGTGAAGACCTGCCGCTGAAGATCCTGTCGCATTTCAAGCCCGAGGCCGAATGGGTGCTGGAGCCCGGCGACTTGTTGTATTTGCCACCGCGCTATGCCCACGACGGCATCGCCGAGGGCGAGTGCATGACCTGGTCGGTCGGGTTTCGCGCCCCTCGACAAGATGAACTGGCGCAGGAACTGCTTGCGCGGCTGGCCGATCAGGCCAGCGACGAACTGCCTGACACGATGTACCAGGATGCGGGTCAGGCCGCCACCCCTCAGCCCGCACGCATGCCCGTTGCCTTGCAGCAGTTTGCCCTGGCGGCCGTGCGTGCACTGGCGCAGCAACCCCAACGCATTGACCAGGCCCTGGGGGAGTACCTGACCGAGCCCAAGCCCATGGTCTGGTTTGATGTGCCTGCCAAGCCGCTGCGTTTAGGCCCACGCCACGGTGTACGGCTCGATCGGCGCAGCCAGATGTTGTATGAC
>VEQI01000051.1 GCA_018883305.1 Limnohabitans sp.
CCAGATAAATGATCATGGACATCCATGATGCCGGCACATGCACGAAGATGATGCGGTAGCCCTCGCCCTGCTGGGCATCGGTGGGCGCCACGGCCAAGCCCAGCCACAGGCCGGCCAAGCCCAGCAGGGTGGCGACCACGGCCAGCCAGGGCCAGGAACGCCCAGCCAGTCCGTAGAAGGTCTGGGGCGAGGCGTAATAAAAAAGATTCATGCGTCAGACCCTGCCGACAGGCAGGGGAGGGTTCTGGGGTTGATTTTAGGGAGGTCCCGATGGGCGGGAATTGACAAGGGTCAAGCCCATTCCGGCTGGGGTATCAAGAGATCACTCTAGCGCAATACGCAAGGCCACGGCGCAGGCCCAGGGACTCAGCGCCGCAGTTGGCAGCAGCAAGGCCATCAGAATGGAGAGGTGAGCCTCCATCCCCAGCCCGGCAATCTGGGACTCCACAGCACCGGCCCCGAACACCAGCACCGGCACAAACAGGGGCAACACCAGCAGAGACAGCAAAACCCCGCCACCGCGCACGCCCAAGGTCAGGGCAGCGCCGATCGCCCCGATGAGCGAGAGCACCGGGGTGCCGATCAGCAACGTCAGCATCAAGACGCCCAGCGATTCGGCGGGCAGGTCAAACTGCAAGCCCAGCAGGGGGGCCAGCAACACCAACGGCAACCCCGAGGTCAACCAGTGCGCCAGGATTTTGGCGGCCACCAGCCAGGCCAGACCAGCCGGCGACAAGGCCATGTGCTCCAGCGTACCGTCGCGATGATCCGACTCGAACAATCGTCCCAGGGACAGCATGCTGGCCAGCAAGGCGCCCACCCAGATCACCCCCGGCGCCACCTTGCGCAACGTGGCCATCTCGGGACCGATGGCCAGTGGAAAGAGTGATGCCACGACCACAAAGAAAAACACGCCTGTGAGCACCTCGGCCTTGCGGCGCAAAGCCAGCAACAGATCTCGGCGCAGCACAGCCATGAAAGCGCTCATGCCATCAGCCTGTAATGGTGACCCGCGCCGCCCATGGGCACAGTTTGGTGACTGGTGTAGAGCACCATGCCGCCGGCCGTCACATGCCGCCCCAGCAAATCGACCAGTTGCGTGACGGCGCCGGGGTCCAGCGCCACGAACGGCTCATCCAGGATCCACAGCCGGGCTTGCGAGGTCAGCAACCGGGCCAGCGCCACCCGACGTTTCTGCCCCTGGGAAAGCACGCGCAAGGGCAAATGCTCACGCCCTCGCAACCCCAGGCGGTCCAGGGCCTCCTGCGCACGCGCCGGATCCAGGGGCTCGCCGCTCACCGCCGCTTCAAATTGCAGATTTTCCAGCGCGCTCAGGTCCTCTTTCAGCGAGAGGGTATGCCCCAGGTACAACATCTGTGTCCGGTAAGTCTCAGCAGCTTGCCGGATAGGCACACCCGCCCAGCGCACGTCACCCGCAGCCGCTGGCGAGAGGCCGCAAAGAATGCGCATCAAACTGGTTTTGCCGGTGCCGTTGTCGCCCTGCAGATGCAACCACTCCCCGGCCGACAGACCGAAGCTGACATCCTTGAACAACTGGCGGTCCCCCCGCACACAGGCCAAGCCGTCCACTTGCAGCAATTCGGTGCTCATAGGTAAGTTCCCGCCAGGGTCAGCACTCGCCCGCCCGTGCCCAGTTTGAATCGAGCAATGCCTGCGCTGCGCTGGGTGTTCACACCGCCCAGATCCAGCAAACGCACGCCGCGTTGCTGGAGTATCTCGATCGCTTGCCACAGCAGCAGGTTGTGGGCATTGAGCTGCCGACCCGTGTCGTTAGACCAGCCAATCTGGTAGGTGGCCGCCGTGCCATGCAACAAAAACATCATGGCGGCCACCCGTTCGCCCTGATGATCCGCGCGCAAGGTGAGCGCGGTCTGGGCGGCCGATTTGCGTGCCGTCATGTATTGCGCCACAAACCCGGCAGGCAACCCCTCCACGCCACGCTGCTCACGCATGGCGTCCTCCTGAGCGAGCAGCCACTGGAATTGGGCCGGGTTCGCGCCCAGGCGATGCACGGTGAGCCCGGCCGATTCGGCCGCGACCAGACGATTGCGCCACTTGCCCTCCAAAGCGGCGCGTAATTGCTCCCGCGACTGGGTGAGGTCCAGCGTGACGGTGGCGTATCCCGTCACCACTCGGCGCCAGGGTGACAAGCCACCCACGGTGTCAGGCGTTTCTTCAGGGGTGAAAAAAGCAAAGCGGGGACGCGCCAGGGGCAAACCTGATCGCAGGAGGCGGTAAACCTGGGCCTTGTCATCGGCAGACAAAGGCTCGGTCCAGATGGGCCCGCGTGAGCACAAGGCCACGGACACCAACCCGGCCAGGCGTCGGCCAATGAACTGTGCCAACGCCACCGTTCGTCCTTCACGAACCACCCGCGCCCGCCAACACGGCACGCCCATGGCTTTCATGCAGCTACCGTAAGCCCAATCCTGCTGCAAGGCTGCCGAGGCCGCAGCGTGGTGACGATCCCACTCGGCCGCATCCAGGTCATCCCAGAACAACTGCATGGTCCTAGAATGCCTTTCTCATGACGTCCACCCCATCCTGGCTGACACGCTGGCGCATGCCTCCCCCTGAAGAGGTCATGGGGCATCGCATTGCGGAGCCGCGCCTGACAGGTGCAGCGTGGTTATGGGGAATGGTGTATGCGGGGCTGCCCTTGCTGGGCCTGGGCATGCTCATCGATGGCGTGGTCCAGGCCGTCACCGGGCAATGCACCGGTGTGTGGTGCTGGTTCTGAAAATTACGCAACCCCGTCATGGTGGGGGGTATCTTACCTTTGACACCCCACCTGCCCTGATCAACTGAAAGCCGTGGGCTCGTCCCCACGAGAGGCCGTCAAGGCCTGGGCCACCAGTTGCAGCCGTCGCAGCGGGTCATCCGTGGCCAGCAAGTGCTCTTTGAATGGCACGGCCAGCGGCAACAGTTCGGCCCACCGGTCAGCCACCCAACCGGCCTCATCGAGTCGATACGGTGGGGTGAGTGGCAGCATGGCTTCCATCCCGCGCTGCTGGGCATCGGCAATCAGGCGCCCCAATCGGTCCGCCAGGGGCTGCAAGGACGTGGGCAACGCCACGACAGGGTCTGGCTCACTCAGCCGCACACGTCCATGCCAACGCCCATAAGCCCCCCGTTCGGCCTGAAGCAGCTCAAAGCGTTGGCCTCCCCGGCATTTCACACGAAGCAGGGCGGGCTGGATTTCCTCCACGGATTCCAGATGCGCCAGGCAGCCCCATCGACCCAGCGTTTCCATCACACCCGCCTGTTGCACCTCCTGCCCCTGATGCAGCATCACCACCCCGAAAGGCTGTTGCTCGCGCTGACAACGCTTGATCAGGTCGAGGTAACGCACCTCGAAAATCTGCAAACTCAGCCGGCCATCGGGAAACAGGCCGCCAGACAGCGGGAACAGCTCGAGGTCAGTCAGCTTTGGCTCCGGAGGCCTTCACGATGGGACCCCAGCGGGTGACCTCGCTGCGCAGGGACTCGGCCATTTGCTCGGGCGTGCTGCCAATGATGATGTAGCCCAGTTCTGTCATGCGTTTCACGAAGTCGGGGGACTTGGTGCCCTTGACCGCTTCCACATTGAGCTTGGCGATGATGTCTCGCGGGGTGCCTGCTGGCACGGCCAGCCCGAACCACACGCCAGACTCATACCCCGGCACCCCCGCTTCGGCAATGGTGGGCAAATCGGGCAGCAACGGATCACGCTTGGCGCCGGTGGTGGCCAGGGCTCGCAGCTTGCCGCTCTTGATGTGCGGCAGCGCCGAAGGAATGTTGTCCAGCATGATCATGACCTGCCCACCCATGAGATCGGTCAGGGCCGGTGCACTGCCCTTGTAGGGAATATGCGTCATGTTGATGCCGGCCAGATGCTTGAGCATTTCACCAGACATGTGAATGCTGGTGCCACTGCCGCTGGAGGCGTAAGTGACGGCCCCCGGCTGGGCCTTGGCCAGCGCCACCAGTTCGGCCACCGAGTTGGCCTTGACCGAAGGATGCACCACCAGCACGTTGTTGAGCGAGACCAGGGCCGACACCGGCGCCAGATCCTTCATGGGATCGAAGGGCATCTTGGCGTAGAGAAACGGGTTGATGGCCGAGATGCCACTGGTGGTCATGAAGATGGTGTAGCCATCGGGCGCAGAGCGCACCGTCTCTGCACCACCAATGTTGCCGCCCGCACCGGGCTTGTTGTCCACCGTCACCGGCTGACCCAGGTTTTTGCTCAACTCCGCTGCAATGGCGCGCGAGGCGATGTCCACCGCGCCACCCGGCGGGAAGGGGCAAATCAAACGAATGGGCTTGTTGGGAAACGATTGCGCCTGTGCAGCCAGGCTCAGGCCCAGGGCTGCCACCAGCACAAGAGCACGGGATTTGAGTCGAGACAACATGGGGAGTCCTTCCTGTTGAAATGATTTCGCATCATGCTAACCCCGGATGTGCGCTTCACGCACACCGACTGACGGTAACGAGGGAATACCCCGACGCCGCCTCCACATCCGACGCCGCCAGAGGCTCAGGCAAAGAAAGCCTCGAAGCCCCCCACCGGCTCGAAACGGCGGTCCACAAAACGCAAGCGAGTGGGGCCATGCATGGCTCGCTCAGTCTGCGAGTGTCGAGTATCGCCGGGATAACAAATGGTCCGCACCCCGTTGTCATCAAATGGCTCGGGCTGGATGGTGACGGGCGGGCGCTGACGAGATTCCTCCAGCACGCTTTGCACGCTGTCATGGCGCAACAACTGCACCAGGCTCATGATCTGGGGTGGGGCCAATTCCAGCTGGCGCGCCCAATAGTCTTCCAGGGCCTGACGGGGTCGTAGCCACACGCTGTGCGTGGTCTCGACGTTGTCGTGCACGGCGTCCTGGCCGTCTGGCACAGCAGCGACAAAAAACCGGGTGTCAAAACGCTGCGTGGACACGGACGCTTTCTTCGGTGTGATCCAGCGGGACCAGGGCACCAGGCGGCGCGTGGTCAACTGCAGTGACTGCTCGCCCAGCACCTGCGCAAAACTGGCACCGGCGCGCAATTGCTCGCCCGCTTGAACAGCGTCTGGCGCCTGGCCCCCATGTCCTTGGGCAAACAAAATGCCGGACTCCTCAAAGGCTTCCCGAAGCGCCGCCACGTAAAGACCGCCGGCACGGGCCGGGTCCAGTTCGGGCTCCGCCAGTTGACGGTGCAGTTCGTCCCGCGCCTGGTCCAGATGGCGGTGGGGATCCAGCTCGGTGTCCGCCGTGTCCAGCTTGCCTCCGGGAAAAACGTATGCCCCGCCCAGCACGGCCGAGTTGCTGTGCCGCTGCAGCATGAAAATTTCCAGCCCTTGCGCGCCATCGCGCAGCATCAGCACGGAGGCGGCATCCCGTGCCGGCGAAGTGATTTCCTGATGGTTGAGTTCCATGCAGATCATTGTGTCATGACCGGTTGGCCCAACCCCGACACCTCGATGACAGGCCGTCCCATCACCCATGCCACGCCTGGCCTGCACCAGGTGCTCAGACCGGGCTCAGGCGTCTTGTCGAGCTGACCGCATCTGCTCTTCTCCCGGGAGGCCAAAGACAAAGCAGGCGCCGATGGCCGCAATCAATGACATGGACAGCATCAACGTGGTGAAGCCGGCCTGCTTGACCACGGGCCCCAACAGATAAACCGCCAGGGAGCTGAAACCAAAGGAGATGGCAATGCGTGTGCCGCTCACACGAGAGCGCATGGAGTCATCGATGTAACGCACCACCATGGCGTCATTGAAGGGAATGGCGGCAAACACCGCCACCATGTAGATGATGGCCGAGAAGTACCAGACCCAGCCACTGGTGCCCGACGCAAAGTAGAACACCACCCCCTGCAGGGCCAGCACACAGAAAAACAGCGGCTTGATCGGCACGGTGTCAATCAGGCGTCCGATGATCACCTGAACAAACGAGGCGATGGCGTAGATCATGGCCAGCAACAGCCCCAGCATGACCGGCTCATGCACCAAGCCGTCCAGTCGCTGGGCCAGCAACTGCGCATTGCCATTGGTGGTGAAGTTAAAGAGCAAGCTGCTGCTGATAGCGGTGGCAATCATCACCACCAGGGTGCGCAAGGCCAGCATGCGAGGCAGGTGAACACCCGAGGCTTTTTTGCGCGCAGGCGGAGCGGATTCCATGGGGGCATGGCGTGAAAACAACCAGCCGCAGATCATGGACGCCACACCAGGCACCACAAAGGCCATGCGCCAGCCACTCCATTGCACCAGCATGCCGGTGATGAGGGCGGCCACCGCAATGCCCATGTTGCCAGCCAACCCGTTGATGCCAATGGTCAGACCCGGTGTGCGCGAGCCTTGCACCAGCATGGGAATGCCTACCGGGTGATAGATGGAAGAAACGGCCCCCAGCAAAGTCAGCGCAACCGCCATTTGCAGCGGGGTTTGTGTGAGTGCCACCAGAAAGGCCGCCACACCCATGCCGTAATAAAACACCAGCATCATCCGCCGGCGTCCCCACTGGTCGCCCAGACGCCCGGAAGGGATGGACCCCAGCCCAAACATCAGGAAGGCGCCCACAGTGAAGGGCATCATGTCCTCCCAGCGTTCCACCTGGAAGTCATGCGCAATGGCACCCACTGCCGTGGCAAAGATCAGCAAAAACAGGTGGTCCAGGCCGTGGCCAACATTCAGCAGGAGTGAGACGATGCGAGGCATGCTCGCCATCATAGGCGAGCCACGTCAATCCTGCCGCGCCTAAGCGTCAGGTGTCTTTGGAGACCTTGATGGTGGGGAACTTGCTGGAGAAGTCCTTGGCCCGGGCCGCCACGCGGATGGCCACCTGGCGCGCCAGCGATTGGTAGGTGGCTGCAATCGGGCTGCCCGGGTCGGCCACCACGGTGGGGCGACCGCCATCGGCATGCACACGGATGTTCAGGTCCAGCGGCAGTCCGCCCAAATAGTCCACGCCCAGCTCATCTGCCATGCGGCGACCGCCGTCCTGGCCGAAGATGTGCTCGGCGTGGCCGCATTGGGTACACACGTGCACCGCCATGTTTTCCACCAGACCCAGGATGGGCACGCCCACTTTCTCGAACATACGGATGCCTTTGCGGGCGTCGAGCAGGGCAATGTCCTGAGGGGTGGTCACGATCACTGCGCCGGTGAGGGGCACGCGCTGGCTCAGGGTGAGTTGAATGTCGCCGGTGCCAGGGGGCATGTCAACGATGAGATAGTCCAGGTCTTTCCAGTTGGTCTGACGCAGCAGTTGCTCCAGGGCCTGGGTGGCCATGGGGCCGCGCCAGATCATGGCGTCGTCGGCATTGACCAGGAAACCAATGGACATCACCTGCACGCCGTAGTTCTCCAGCGGCTCCATGCTCTGCCCGTCCTCGGTCTCGGGCCGCCCTTCGATGCCCATCATCATGGGCTGGCTGGGCCCGTAGATATCGGCGTCCAGCAAGCCCACGCGTGCGCCTTCGGCGGCCAGCGCCAGCGCCAGGTTGGCGGCCGTGGTGCTCTTGCCCACCCCGCCCTTGCCTGAAGCCACGGCGATGATGTTGCGCACCTGCGGCAAGAGTTGCACCCCGCGTTGTGCCGCATGGGCGATCACGCGGGTGCTGATGTTGACTGACACGTTGCCCACACCGGTCACGCCTTTGGCGGCTGTGATCAGGGCCTGCCGCAAAGCGGCATGCTGGCTCCGCGCGGGATAGCCCATTTCCAGGTCGAAAGAGACGTCGCCGCCCTGGATCTGCAAGTTGCGCAGAGCCTTGGTCGTGACAAAGTCTTTGCCCGTGTTGGGGTCAGTCACGGCCTGCAAGGCGGCCAGGAGGTTGGGTTCGGTCAGGGACATGGAGGCTCCACAAATCAGGCGGGTAGTCTATCCAACCTGGTGCGACCTCAGGCTGAGCGGGGTTGATGGGAGCGCCTCTGACCTAAAATCCAGCACTCCGTTCCTCCGAACCCTTGTGTTTCCGCCGCCCTGTGGCAGCGGACTTGACTCATGTCCCCACGTCAACTGTTCGTCACCACCGCCCTGCCTTACGCCAACGGCAAGTTTCACATTGGCCACATCATGGAATACATCCAGGCCGACATCTGGGTGCGGGTGATGCGCATGCAGGGCCACGAGGTGCACTTCGTCTGCGCAGACGACGCGCATGGCGCGCCCATCATGATTGCCGCTGAAAAGGCGGGCATCACCCCGCAGCAGTTTGTGGCCGACATCGCCGCCGGTCGCAAGCCGTACCTGGACGGATTTCATATCGGCTTTGACAACTGGCACAGCACGGATGGTCCGGAGAACCACGAACTGGCCAAGGCGGTGTACCTGGACCTCAAGAAGGCCGGCCTGATCGAGACCCGCACCATCGAGCAGTTCTACGACCCCGACAAGGGCATGTTCCTGCCCGATCGCTTCATCAAGGGCGAGTGCCCCAAGTGCGGCGCGAAAGACCAGTACGGCGACAACTGCGAGAGCTGTGGCGCGGTGTATTCCCCCACCGAGCTGAAGAACCCCTACTCGGCGCTGTCGGGCGCCACTCCGGTGCTGCGCACCTCCGAACACTTCTTCTTCAAACTCTCCGACAAGCGCTGCCTGGACTTCCTGGCTCAATGGACCAACAGCGGCGCGGTACAGCCCGAAGTGCTCAACAAGATTGCCGAGTGGATCGAACCCGGCGAAGACGGCAAGCCCAAGATGGGCGACTGGGACATCTCGCGCGATGCGCCCTACTTCGGCATCGAGATTCCTGACGCGCCGGGCAAGTACTTTTACGTCTGGCTGGACGCGCCCATTGGCTACCTGGCCTCGCTCAAAAATTACTTCGGCAAGATCGGCAAGGACTACGAGGCCTTCATGGCCGACCCGAAAGTGGAGCAATACCACTTCATCGGCAAAGACATCATCACCTTCCACACGCTGTTCTGGCCGGCCATGCTGTACTTCAGCGGCCGCAAGGTGCCCAACGCGGTGTTCGTGCATGGCTTTCTCACGGTGAGCGGCGAAAAAATGAGCAAGAGCCGTGGCACGGGTCTGGACCCGCTCAAGTACCTCAGCCTGGGCATGAACCCCGAGTGGCTGCGTTACTACATTGCCGCCAAACTCAACGGCCGCAACGAGGACGTGGACTTCAACCCCGATGATTTCCAGGCCCGCGTCAACTCGGACCTGATCGGCAAGTACGTCAACATCGCCTCGCGCGCCAGCGGCTTCATCACCAAACGCTTTGGCGGCAAGCTGGGTGACGTGTCTGCGGATGGCGACGCGCTGCTTTCACACCTGCGTGACGGCATCGCCCCCATCGCCGAGCTGTTGGCCGAGCGCGATTACGCCAAGGCTCTGCGCGACGTCATGGCCCTGACTGATCGCGTGAACGAATACGTGGACGCCAACAAGCCCTGGGAGCTGGCCAAAAAAGACGGCATGGAAGGCCGCCTGCACGATGTCTGCAACACCTGCATCGAAGCCTTCCGCGTGCTCACCGTGCTGCTCAAGCCCATCCTGCCCAGCCTGGCCACGCAAGTGGAAGCCTTCCTGAACGTCGCACCCATGACCTTCGCCAACGCTCAGCAACTGCTTGGCGCAGGCCACGCCATTGGCGAGTACAAACACCTGATGCAGCGCGTCGACCCCAAGATGCTCGACGCCCTGTTCGAACCGCCCGCCGAACAATTGGGGGCAGATTCCAATTCTTCTTCGGCATCCAAACAATTGGTATCTGACCCCAATTGTTCTGTGCCGGGTGGCGAGGAGATTGCCCCGACCATCACCATCGACGACTTCGCCAAGATCGACTTGCGCATTGCCAAGATCGTGGCGTGCGAGCGGGTGGAGGGTTCGACCAAGCTGCTGCGTCTGACCTTGGACGTGGGCGAGGGCAAGACGCGTAATGTCTTCAGTGGCATTGCCAGCGCGTACAAATCCGAGGATCTGGTGGGGCAGTTCACCGTGATGGTCGCCAACTTGGCGCCACGCAAGATGAAATTTGGCGTGTCGGAAGGAATGGTGCTGGCTGCCAGCCACGGCGACGAAAAGGCGAATCCTGGCATCTACCTGCTGCACCCAGCTGCCGGCGTGACACCCGGCTTGCGGGTGCGCTGAACGAGCGCCAGCCCGTCTCGCCCCGGTGGCGGATACGCTGAGTGCGTGCAGCAGGTGACACCCGGGTGGCGGGTGCCCCCCCACTGCGGGAGTATGCTTGTCGGTCAGGAGGAGACCTGACCTTGAGCGCCTCGTTCTTTTTTCGACCACGCCTGATCGACGCCTTGCGCGGTTACGACAGCGCGCGCCTGTCGCGTGATGTGGGTGCCGGACTCACGGTGGGCGTGGTGGCCTTGCCGCTGGCCATGGCCTTTGCCATCGCCTCGGGGCTCAAGCCTGAAGCCGGCTTATTCACCGCCATCATCGCCGGGCTGCTGATTTCCCTGTTGGGCGGCAGCCGCGTGCAGATTGGCGGGCCTGCGGGCGCCTTCATCGTCATCGTTTATGGCATTTTGGAGCGCTACGGTCTGGCCAACCTCATCATCGCCACGGCCCTCTCAGGGGTGATGCTGTTTGTGATGGGTGTGATGCGGCTGGGCACGCTCATTCGATTCATCCCGGTGGCTGTGGTCATTGGCTTCACCAACGGCATTGCGGTGCTGATCATGGTGTCGCAGATCAAGGACTTCTTTGGCCTCAGCGTCAGCAGCATGCCGGCGGATTTCTTCGGTATCTTGCGTACCCTCTCGGCGCAGTGGAGCACCCTCAATCCGCAGGCGCTGCTGCTGGCCTTGGGTTCGCTGGCGCTGATCGTGGGCTGGCAAAAGGGCTTGCCTGCGCTGGCGCGGCAGTGGGGTTGGCTTTCACGCCTGACCATCATCCCGGGCTCCATCGTCGGCCTGGTGGCGGCCAGCGTGGCTTGCCAGATGCTGGGCCTCCAGGTGGAAACGATTGGCAGCCGCTTTGGCAGCATTCCCAACAGCTTGCCCTCCCTGGTCTGGCCTGACTTCTCCTGGGCCACCGCCCAGCACCTGCTGATGCCTGCTTCCACGCTGGCCATGCTGGGAGCCATCGAATCCTTGCTGTGTGCACGCATTGCCGACCAGATGTTCGGTGACCGTCACGATGCCAACCAGGAATTGATGGCGCAAGGCATCGCCAATTTCGTCACCCCCTTCTTTGGCGGCATGCCAGCCACCGGCACCATCGCACGCACCGTCACCAACGTGAAGAACGGCGCCACCAGCCCGATGGCAGGGGTGGTGCATGCCTTGACCCTGCTGGCCGTCATCCTGGTGGCCGCTCCGCTGGCCAACAGCATTCCCCTGGCCGCGCTGTCGGCCATCCTGATGTTCGTGGCCTGGAACATGGGTGAGTGGCACGCCTTCGTGGACCTCAAGCAGTTTCGTCTGCCTTACCGTGCCACGCTGTTGTCGGTATTCGTGCTGACCGTGGTGGTGGACCTGACGGTGGCGGTGGAGGTGGGCCTGATGGCAGCCTGCCTGACCTTTATCTACCGCATCTCCAACCTGACCCGGGCCGAAGCCGTCAGCCATGATCACCCGGACCTTCAAGGGCAGTCCGGCGTTCAGGCCCATCGCATGTATGGCGCCCTGTTTTTTGGCGCGGTCAAGCTGATCGAAGCCCTGGAGGATAGCCTGCCCGAACGGGCCCTGGTGATTGACCTGAAGAACCTGATTTATGTGGACTCCTCGGGTGCGGATGCTTTGCTGGCGCTGGCACGGACCTGCCGACAACGACATGTCGCCCTGATCCTGTGTGGACTTGCACACCAGCCGCGTGACATTGCCTCGCGCAGCGGCCTGCTGGATCTGGTGGCCCCGGCCCACTGCGTGGCGGATTTGGCCGCCGGATTGGCGGCCGCCCGCCTTGTCAGCCAGGCCGGACCCGTCACGGCTTAAAATCTGGCCCCAGAGGTAAATCCCATGTCCATCTTCCAACGCCCCGACTACCAGTCCGAAACCACGCAGTTCCTGCAGCAGCTCAAGCAACAAAAGCCCCAGTTGCAGACCCAGCAGGTACAGGGTCGTGCCCTGTTGTGGGACAAGCAGGTGGACCGTGAGGTCTGGGCCCAGTACCAGGCCGCCCGCGTGGCGCAAAAGCCCTACGTCTACATGACGCAGGCGTGAGCTTGCCCGAGTCTGCCGACCTGCTCCCCCAGGACACGGCTCCCCTGACCGAACTGCCCCCCCCGCCCCAGGCGGCGGGTGAAGCCACCACCGAGCCCCTGATGCCCGAGGTGGTGGACCATGTGGCCGTGGCCCGCCTGTACGGCGAACCCCTGTTCTCGCTGCCGCAAGACCTGTACATCCCGCCGGATGCGCTGGAAGTGTTTCTGGAAGCCTTTGAAGGCCCGCTGGACTTGTTGCTGTACCTGATCCGCAAGCAGAACTTCAACATCCTGGACATTCCGCTGGCCGATGTCACGCGCCAGTACCTGGCCTACGTGGACCAGATTCGCCGGCGCAACCTGGAACTCGCCAGCGAATACCTGCTGATGGCGGCCATGCTCATCGAAATCAAGAGCCGCATGCTACTGCCGCCCAAGAAGAGCGAAGACGGCAGTGAACCCGAAGACCCGCGCGCTGAATTGGTGCGCCGTCTGCTGGAGTACGAGCAGATGAAGCTGGTCGCTGCGCGCATCGACGAGTTGCCGGTGATCGGGCGCGATTTCCTGAAGGTGCAGGTCACCATCGACCAAACCGTGGCCGTGCGCTTGCCCGATGTGAGCCCGGTCGATCTGCAGGAGGCGTGGCGCGACATCCTCATGCGCGCCAAGCTCAACCAGCATCACAAGATCAGCCGCGAACAGTTGTCGGTGCGTGAACACATGGGCATCGTGCTGCGGCGTTTGCAAGGCCGCCGCTTCATGGAATTCGCCGACCTGTTCGACACCACGGGCGGTGCACCCGTGGTGGTGGTCACCTTCGTGGCCCTGCTGGAACTGGCACGTGAGCACCTGTTGGAGATCACGCAGGCCGAGGCCTTCGCGCCCATTTACGTGCGGCTGGCCTATCAGCCGAGCTGAACGCCACCGCTGGCGACTTCGCCACCAGGGTCGCGAAACGCAATCTCAAACACCGTACCTTTGCCTGGCTGGCTGCGCAGGCGCACATCGGCACCCATGAGGTGGCTCAAGCGCCGCACGATTCCCAGGCCCAGACCATGGCTGCGTCGCGGTGAATGCGGCACCGGAGAAGTGCCCGGCACCGTGGCGTTTGCAGCAGCCCACTGGCTTCGGCAGCGATCGTCGAACACAAAGGCCTGCTGATGGGGATCCATCCCACAGCCGCTGTCCCACACCTGCAGCAGCAC
>VEQI01000052.1 GCA_018883305.1 Limnohabitans sp.
GATTGGTGGCGTCGGCTGGCTGTATGGCGGCGTGGTGGGCGCCATTGTGTTTAAGCTGTTGCAAGACCAGTTGTCGGCGGTGACGCCGCAATACTGGATGTTCTGGATCGGTTTGTTGCTGGTACTGCTGGTCCTGGTGGGGCGTGAGCGGCTGCTGCGACCCTGGCAGTGGTGGGGGAGCAAACAGTGAAACCCGCCATAGCGCCCGCCTTGCAGGCCCGTGGCCTGGTGAAGCAGTTTGGTGGCATTATGGCCACTCAGCACGTGGACCTGACCTTGCCGCAAGGCGCACGTCATGCCCTGATAGGACCCAACGGCGCAGGCAAGACCACGCTCATTCATCTGATGACGGGCATGCTGCCTGCGGACCAGGGGCAGGTGCTGCTGGCCGGCGAGGACATCACCCGCTTGCCTTCGCACCAACGGGTGCAGCGCGGTTTGGTGCGCACCTTCCAGATCAATCAACTGTTCGACAGCCTGACGCCGTGGCAGACGCTGACCCTGGTGGCCAGTGAACATCTGGGGCTGGGTCGTCGCTGGTGGCAACCGCTGGGGCAGGACGCACGCGAGGTGCACACGGCGCAACGTCTGGTGGAACAGTTTCATCTGGAGGATGTGTGCCATCGCACCACACGCGAGCTGGCGTATGGCAAGCGGCGTTTGCTGGAGATGGCCATTGCGCTGGCGTGCGAACCGCGCGTGCTGTTGCTGGATGAACCCGTGGCCGGTGTTCCGGCCGGCGAGCGTGAGGAATTGCTGGCCACCATCGCCCGTTTGCCAGAAGACGTGGCCATCCTGCTGATTGAGCACGACATGGACCTGGTGTTCAGCTTTGCGCGCAGCATGACCGTGCTGGTCAATGGTGCGGTGTTGACCGAAGGCACACCCGACCAGATCCGCCAGGACCCGCGCGTGCGCGAGGTCTATCTGGGGCATGGGGAGGCCACATGACTGATTTGCTCAGCGTGCAAGGGTTGGTGGCCGGCTATGGTGAGGCGGTGGTGCTGAATGAGTTGTCGCTGTCGGTGCGTGCAGGTCAGACGTTGGCCTTGCTGGGGCGCAACGGCACCGGAAAGACCACGCTGATCAATACGCTGGTGGGCACGACGCGCCGTTTTGCCGGTGAGATTCTGCTGGGTGGCCAAGCCATTGAGCACTGGCCGTCGCATCGTCGGGTCACCGGGTTGCCGCAAGGCGGTATCGGTTGGGTGCCGCAGGAGCGCAACATCTTCAAGTCGCTGACGGTGCATGAGAACCTGACGGCGGTGGCCAGACCCGCCAGCGGGCCGAATGCCTGGACCCCTGAACGCGTCTATGCCCTGTTTCCTCGCCTGGCAGAGCGGCGTGACAACCTGGGCACCCAGCTCTCGGGTGGCGAACAGCAAATGCTGGCCGTGGGCCGGGCCCTGGTGGTGAACCCTTCGCTGCTGCTGCTCGACGAGCCATTGGAAGGCCTGGCACCCATCATCGTCGAGGAGTTGCTGTCAGCCATCCGCCGCATCACACGTGAGGAGGGCTTGTCGGCCATCATCGTCGAGCAGCACCCCGACTTGGTGCTGGCCATTTCAGATCAGGCGGTGGTGCTGGAGCGGGGTCAGATCATCCACCGCGAAAGTGCCGCCACCTTGCGTACCCAACCCGAGTTGTTGCAACGGTTGATTGGAGTTGAATGATGTCCTCACGACTGACACGCCTGCAAGCGTCCGCGATGAATCGCCGTCGCTTCCTGCTGGGCCTTGGTGGCAGTGCCTTGACCGCCCAAGTGGCGGCACAAGGCGCTGCAGGTGCCCCTGCCTTTCCCAACAAGGCGTTGCGCATCGTCGTCCCCTTTGGCGCAGGTGGCGTGGCGGATCTGACGGTGCGCACCGTGTCACGGCGCATGGCCGAGACCCTGGGTCAACCCGTGGTGGTGGACAACCGTCCCGGTGCCGGCGGTGTGGTGGCGGCTGATCTGGTTGCCAAGGCCGAGCCCGATGGCCATACGCTGTTGCTCATTTCCAATGGGACGGCGGTGAGTGCCGGCCTGATGAAACAACTGCCCTATGACCCCATTCGAGATTTCAAGTCCGTGGGGTTACTGGCCACGTTTGACATTGCGCTCATCGTGCCCGTGGACAGCCGCTTTGCCAATCTGAATCAACTGCTCCAATGGGCACGTGAGAATCCGGGACGGCTCAACATCGGCAGCATCAACATCGGCAGTACCCAGCACCTCACGGCCGAGTGGTTCAAACTGGTGGCGGGTATCCAAGCCCAGGTGGTGCCCTTCAATGGCACGCCCGCCGTGATGACCGCCTTGCGTGGCGGACAAGTCGATGTGGCTGTGGAGATTCTTGGTCCGGTGTTGCCGCAGTTGCGCGGCAAGGCCTTGCGCGCCCTGGCCGTGACCAGCGAACGCCGAGCCGCAGCACTGCCCGAGGTGCCCACGGCGCAAGAGCAGGGGCTCAAGGGCTTGTTGGCCTCCTCATGGAATGGGTTGGCCGTGCCCGCGCGCACACCTGCACCCGTGATCGAACGCCTCAACCGTGAGATCGTCACGGCCTTGCAAACGCCCGCCGTGCGGCAGCAACTGCTCGACATGAATCTGGATCCGCATCCAGGATCACCCGTCCAAGCCCAGGAGTGGCTGCAGCACGAGATCCGTGCCTGGGGTCAGGTGATCGAGCGAGCGGGGATTCCCAAGCAGTAATTCAGCGTGTGCTGGTGGTGGGTTCTGCCGCTTGTGTGTTGACAGTCCGGGCCACCAGCTCGCGCGCCAGAGCCAGTGAGGCCTTGTGCGTACTCGTCATCGGCCGCCGTGCGGACCACACCAGCATCAACTGACTCATGATCTGCGGGTCCCGGATGTGATGGGTGGTGAAGGCCTCGGTGTCTGGAAAATTACTCAGCGTGTAAGCGGGTAGCACGGCGTAGCCCAGGCCTTCCCGCACCAGTTCCAGAATGGCGTTGAGGCCATCGATCTCCAGCACGATGCGCGGTTTGCGTTGGATGCGCAGCATCTCGGATTCAATCAGCAGGCGAAATGCGTTGGGCCGGCTGGGGGCAATCAAGGGCAGGTCGGCCAGGGCAGTCAGGGTCACCGTGGGCGGGAGTCCTCCCGATTTGTTTTTACCCTGCGCCTGTCGTCCCGCAATCAGAATCAAGGCCTCTTCGTGCAGCAGGCTCATCTCCAGGTCAGGGGAGGGGGCCGGGTTGTATAACACCGCCAGATCCAGACGTCCTGCTCGCAGGCTTTCCACCATCAGCAGTGAAAAGCCCTCGGTGAGACTGAGCTGTGCCTTGGGCATGCGCTGCCGAAACTCGAACGTCAGCGGCACGGTGATGAGCTTGGACAGGCTGGGCGGCAAGCCAATCGACACGCGGCCCGACAGCGCTCCTCGCACCGCCTCCAGTTCCTCACGGGCCACGGCCACCTGGTGCAAAATGCCTCGCGCATGCTCCAGCAGGACCCGCCCGGCCTCGGTCAGAGTCACACCGCGTCCATTGCGGGCCAGCAGCGATTGATGCAACTCCACCTCCAGCTGACGAACATGGCGGCTCAGCAGTGGCTGGGCCACTTGCAGCACCGCCGCCGCCCGGGTGAAGCTACCCAGCTCAGCCACACGGACAAACGATTCCAGCTGCTTGAGATCCATGAAAACCCTCACTCAATTGAATAGCTATCGTCATGATATTCGATTATTGAATATCAGCTAGCGTTCAAACTCAGCCCCGGACACGGGGTGTCTTTCCTAGAATTTGCCCATGCAACAAATCGCCATTCCTTGTCTGTTCATGCGAGGCGGCACCTCCAAGGGGCCGTTTTTCAACGAGGCCGATCTGCCCTCGGACATCACCGCGCGCGACCGTGTGCTGCTGGCCGCCATGGGCTCGCCCGACCGGCGCCAGATCGATGGTCTGGGCGGGGCGCATCCCCTCACCAGCAAAGTCGCCATCGTGCGCCGCAGCACCAAGCCCGGTGTCGATCTTGATTTCCTGTTTGCGCAGTTGCAGCCCGACAAAGAGACGGTGGACACCACACCCAACTGCGGCAACATGCTGGCCGGCGTTGTGCCCTTTGCCCTGGAGACGGGCATGCTGCAGGCGCAGGGCGACACCAGCACCTTCCGCGTGTTGACCCTCAACACCGACATGCAGTGCGACATCACCGTTCGCACACCCATGGGACCCCAGGGCCGCTATGTGGAGTACGAGGGCGATGCCCGCATCGATGGTGCACCGGGCTCGTCGTCGCCCATCACCATCAACTTCCTGGACACGGCGGGTTCGGTGTGTCCCAGCTTGCTGCCCACCGGCAATGTGCTGGACCGCATCCGTGTGGAGCCCACGGCGGAACTGGGCGGGTTTGAGCCCTTCGAGATCGAGGTGACCTGCATCGACAACGGCATGCCGCTGGTGATGTTCCGCGCCAGTGACCTGGGTCGCACTGGTTACGAAAGCGTCGCCGATCTCAACGCCGACATTGAGCTCAAGACCCGCATCGAGGCCCTTCGTCGCCAGATCTCGCCGCGCATGGGGCTGGGCGATGTGACGAACAAAAACTACCCGAAAATGACGTTGGTGGCCGCCCCTCGTGAAGGGGGTAGCCTGGCCACACGCAGCTTCATTCCCCATGTGTGCCACGATGCCATTGGCGTGCTGGCTGCTGTGACGGTGGCCACCGCGTGCGTGCTCGAGGGTTCGGTGACGCAGGGCCTGGCGGTCATGCCGGGTGGTTTGACACAGACCGTGTCGGTCGAGCATCCCACGGGCGAATTCAGCGTCGAGCTGGGGCTGGATCCGGCCAACCCGCAAAACGTCACTCGTGCCGCACTGCTGCGCACCGCGCGCTTGCTGATGCGCGGCGACGTCATGGTGCCGGCTGCAACGCTGACACGCTGACTCGAAACATTTTTCAATTTCTGAAGCAGGAGACAGACTTCCATGAGCAAGCAACAACCCCTCGTGATCGATGTGCACGGTCACTACACCACGGCCCCCAAGGCACTGGACACCTGGCGCAATCGCCAGATTGCCAGTCTCTCCGATCCGTCGACCAAGCCCTCGCCCAGCGAGCTCAAGATCAGCGACGACGAGCTGCGGGAAACCATCGAGACCAACCAGCTCAAGCTCATGAAAGAGCGCGGCAGCGACATCACCATCTTCAGCCCACGCGCCAGCTTCATGGCACACCACATCGGTGACTTCGAGGTGTCATCCACCTGGGCCTCGATCTGCAACGAGCTGTGCTATCGCGTGTCGCAACTGTTCCCCAATAACTTTATCGGTGCCGCCATGCTGCCGCAGTCGCCCGGTGTGGACCCGCGTACCTGTATCCCCGAGCTGGAGCGCTGTGTGAAAGAGTATGGCTTCGTGGGCATCAACCTCAATCCCGACCCATCGGGTGGTCACTGGACCAGCCCGCCGCTGTCAGACCGCCACTGGTATCCCATCTACGAAAAGATGGTGGAGTACGACATCCCCGCGATGATCCACGTCTCCACCAGCTGCAACGCGTGTTTTCACACCACCGGCGCGCACTACCTCAATGCGGATACCACCGCCTTCATGCAGTGCCTGACCTCGGATCTGTTCAAGGACTTTCCGACTTTGAAGTTCTTGATTCCTCATGGCGGCGGTGCTGTGCCTTACCACTGGGGTCGCTTCCGTGGCCTGGCGCAAGAAATGAAAAAACCCTTTCTGGAAGAGCATTTGCTCAAGAACATTTTCTTTGACACCTGCGTGTACCACCAGCCCGGCATCAACCTGCTGACCGAAGTGATTCCGGTGGACAACATTCTGTTTGCCAGCGAGATGATTGGTGCCGTGCGAGGCATCGATCCGCGCACCGGTCACTACTACGACGACACCAAGCGTTACGTGGAAGCTACGGCCAACCTCAATGCCGAGCAGCGCTATCAGGTGTTCGAGGGCAACGCACGTCGCGTGTTCTCGCGTCTGGACACCGCACTCAAGGCGCAAGGTCGCTGATTTACGCTGATTTATTTTCTTTCTGGAGAACCGTTATGTACGAATTGGGCGTGGTGTATCGCAATATCGTTCGCGCTGATCGCGAGGTGACTGACCGTCTGGCCGCTTTGGGTTCGGCCACCGTGCACGAGGCCATGGGCCGCGTGGGCTTGATGAAACCCTACATGCGACCCATCTACGCCGGCGCGCAAGTCTCTGGCACCGCCGTGACCGTGCTGCTGCATCCCGGCGACAACTGGATGATGCATGTGGTGGCCGAGCAAATTCAGCCCGGCGACATCGTGGTGGCCGCCATCACCGCCGAGTGCACCGATGGCTACTTCGGTGATCTGCTCGCCACATCGTTCCAAGCCCGTGGCGCACGCGCACTGGTGATTGACGCAGGTGTGCGTGATGTCAAGACGCTGACCGAGATGGGCTTCCCCGTGTGGAGCAAAGCCATCAGCAGCAAGGGCACCATCAAGGCCACCATCGGTTCGGTCAACATCCCTGTGGTGTGTGCCGGCATGAGTGTGCAGCCGGGTGATGTGATCGTGGCCGATGATGACGGCGTGGTGTGCGTGCCCAAGGCCATGGCAGCCAAGACGCTGGAGGCCGCGCTGGCCCGTGAGGCCAACGAAGGGGACAAGCGCAACAAGCTGGCCTCGGGTGTGCTGGGTCTGGACATGTACGAAATGCGTGAGCCGCTGGAAAAAGCGGGCTTGCGTTACATCGACTGAGGAGGCTGACATGTCCCACCCAAAGCGTTCGGAAAGTCAGGCGTTATCCTGCGTCAATGCCAGGGCTGATGCGTCGCGCCGTCAACTGCTGACCCGCGCGGCGGCGGCCGTGCTGGTGACGGGTGGTGTCAGCTACGCTGCACGCTCACACGCGCAGGCGTATCCCGCCAAGCCCATCAAGGTGGTGGTGGGCTATGCCGCTGGTGGTGCCGTCGATATCGTGGCCCGCACCTTGGGGCAGAGTCTTTCGACCAGCCTGGGGCAACCCGTGGTGGTGGAGAACAAGCCCGGCGCCGGCACCAACATTGCGGTCAAGTCCGTCATCACGGCGGAGCCGGACGGCTACACGCTGATGCTGGCGGCCAACGCATTAGCTGCCAACATGGCGCTTTATCAGCCAGCCCCGTTTGATGCAGAGCGCGACTTGGTGCCCGTGTCCCTGGTGGGCCGTGTGCCGGTGGTGCTGGCCACCAGCACCGCGTCCAATCTCACCGGGTTTGCCAAGTTTCTGGAGATCGCCAAGGCCAAGTCGCCCGTGCTGTCGTTTGCCAGTCCGGGCAATGGCTCCACGCCGCATCTGGCCATTGAGTTGTTTGCGCGCGCAGCGGGCATCGAGTTGCAGCACATTCCCTACCGGGGTGGCTCACCGGCCATCACCGATGTCATTGGCGGACAAGTGCCGCTGGTGGCCGTGAACGCACTGGAAGTGCAACCGCATGTACGCAGTGGCAAGCTGCGGGTGCTGGCGGTGCTGAGCCCCACGCGCACGGCCATTTTTCCCGACACCCCCACCATTGCCGAGTCCGGCTTCCCGGGCTTTGAAGCTTCTGTGTGGTACGGGCTGGTGGCGCCGGCTGCCACGCCTAAAGCCATTGTTGCGCGTTTGCACTCGGAAGTGCAAAAAGCCTTGCAAACCCGCGAAGTTCGCGAACGCATGACCGCCGTGGGCGGCGAAGTGGTGCCAGGGTCGGCTGAGCAGTTTGGTGCCTTGATTCGCTCCGAACGTGTGCGCTACGAGAAGCTGGTGCGCGAAGCGCAGATCAAACCCGATTGAGCGTGCAGAGGTTTTCAACCCAGAGCTGTCGCCCCCTTGCTCGACCATCTGCCTGCTGAACACTTTCACACCCCACCCATCACACCTCACGCTGGAGCTGAACACCTCATGAGCGAATTCACCAAAACCCCCGGCTGGCTGGACTGGTACAGCGGCCCCACCAAGCCCCGTTTCCAGGTGCCCGCTGGCGCCGTCGATGCCCATTGCCACGTGTTTGGCCCGGGCGCCGACTTTCCCTTTGCCCCCGAGCGCAAGTACACCCCCTGTGATGCCTCCAAGCATCAGCTGTATGCCTTGCGTGACCACCTGGGCTTTGCCCGCAACGTGGTGGTGCAAGCCACTTGCCACGGCGCCGACAACCGCGCCATGGTGGATGCACTGGTGCATTCGGGTGGCAAGGCACGCGGTGTGGCCACGGTGCGCCGCAGCGTGAGCGACGCCGAGATCCAGGCCATGCACGACGCTGGTGTGCGTGGGGTGCGCTTCAACTTCGTCAAGCGCCTGGTGGACTTCACGCCCAAGGACGAGTTGATGGAAATTGCCGGTCGCATTGCCAAGTGGGGCTGGCATGTGGTGATTTATTTTGAAGCGGTGGATTTGCCCGAGCTGTGGGACTTCTTCACGGCGTTGCCGACGACTGTGGTGGTGGACCACATGGGCCGCCCTGATGTGAGCAAGCCCATCGATGGTCCCGAGTTTGAACTCTTCCTCAAGTTCATGCGCGAACACACCAATGTGTGGAGCAAGGTGTCTTGCCCCGAGCGTTTGTCCGTGGCGGGTCCCAAGGCGCTCAACGGTGAGCAAAATGCCTATCGCGACGTCGTGCCCTTTGCGCGTCTTGTCGTCGAGCAATTCCCCGATCGCGTGCTCTGGGGGACCGACTGGCCGCACCCCAACCTCAAGGACCATATGCCCGATGACGGCCTGCTGGTGGACTTCATTCCGCACATCGCCCCTACCGCCGAACTGCAGCGCAAACTGCTGGTGGACAATCCGATGCGCCTGTACTGGCCGGAAGAGTGCAAATAAGCCGGCGCGCCTGACCTTCGTGTCAGGCACCGAGCAAACGGAGAAATCATGGCATTAGACAAACCCTACAAAGACGTGCCCGGCACGATCATCTTCGACGCCGATCAGTCGCGTCGTGGCTACTGGCTCAACCAGTTCTGCACCAGCCTGATGAAGGCCGAGAACCGTGACCGCTTCAAGGCCAACGAGCGCGCCTACTTGGACGAATGGCCGATGACCGAGGAACAAAAGCAAGCCGTGATGGCCCGTGATCTCAATTGGTGCATGCGCACCGGCGGCAACATTTATTTCCTGGCCCGCATCGGTGCCACCGACGGTAAGAGCTTCCAGCAGATGGCCGGCTCCATGACGGGCATGACCGAGGAAGAGTACCGCAACATGATGATCAAGGGGGGGCGCTCCGTGGAAGGCAACCGCTATCTGGGGGAGGACGGCGACGCTCAACCCCACCGTCAACCCCAAGGCGCAGCCGGCCAGGCTGCACAGAAAGGCCAATGAACATGGCACGCATCACCGCCTCCGTCTATACCTCTCACGTGCCCGCCATTGGCGCGGCCATGGACATGGGCAAGACGAAAGAAGATTACTGGAAGCCCTTGTTTGCCGGCTACGACTTCTCCAAGCAATGGATGAAGGACAACAAGCCCGATGTGGTGTTCCTGGTCTACAACGACCACGCCACGGCATTCAGTCTGGACGTCATCCCCACGTTTGCCATTGGCACCGCGGCTGAATACAAGCCTGCCGATGAAGGCTGGGGCCCGCGTCCCGTGCCCGTGGTCAAGGGCCATCCCGAACTGGCCTCGCACATTGCGCAAAGCGTGATCCAGCAAGACTTCGACCTCACCATCGTCAACAAGATGGACGTGGACCACGGCTTGACGGTGCCGCTGTCTCTGATGGTGGGTGAACTCGATCCTGCCAAGGATGCCTGGCCGTGCCCCGTGATTCCCTTTGCTGTGAACGTCGTTCAGTACCCCATTCCCAGCGGTCAGCGCTGCTTCAACCTGGGGCAAGCCATTCGCAAAGCGGTGGAAAGTTTCGACGAAGACCTGAACGTGCACATCTGGGGCACAGGCGGCATGAGCCACCAGTTGCAGGGTGCACGCGCTGGTCTGATCAACCGCGAGTGGGACAACGCCTGGCTCGACAAACTCATCAACGACCCGGTGGCCTGCGCACAGATTCCGCACATCGACTACGTGCGTGAAGCCGGCAGCGAAGGCATTGAACTGGTGATGTGGCTGATTGCCCGAGGCGCCATGGCTGATGTCAACAACGGCCAAGTCACCGGCAAGCTGCCCAAGGTCACGCACCGTTTCTACCATGTGCCTGCGTCGAACACGGCGGTGGGCCATGCCATTCTTGAGAACGCTTAATTCCTGGAGAACTTCATGAGCAAAACCATCAAAGTCGCCCTGGCGGGTGCCGGCGCCTTCGGCATCAAGCACCTGGACGGCATCAAGAACATCGACGGCGTGGAGGTCGTGTCGCTCATCAGCCGTGATCTGGACAAGACCAAAGCCGTGGCTGCCAAGTATGGCATTGGTCACGTGACCACCGATCTGAACGACAGCCTGGCCCTGCCCGAGGTGGACGCTGTGATTTTGTGCACGCCTACCCAGATGCACGCCGCACAAACCATTGCTTGCCTGAAAGCCGGCAAGCATGTGCAGGTGGAAATCCCGTTGTGCGATGTGCTCAAGGAAGGTGAGCAGGTGCTGGAGGTGCAAAAGCAAACTGGCCTGGTCGCCATGTGCGGCCACACCCGACGCTTCAACCCCAGCCACCAGTGGGTGCACAAGAAGGTCAAGGCCGGTGAGTTCAACATCCAGCAGATGGATGTGCAGACCTATTTCTTCCGCCGCACCAACATGAACGCGCTGGGCCAGCCGCGCAGCTGGACGGACCACCTGCTGTGGCACCACGCCGCGCACACGGTGGATCTGTTTGCGTACCAGTCAGGCAGCCCCATTGTGAAGGCCAATGCGGTGCAAGGGCCGATCCACCCCACGCTGGGCATTGCCATGGACATGAGCATTCAGCTCAAGGCCGCCAATGGCGCTATCTGCACGCTGTCGCTGTCATTCAACAACGATGGTCCTTTGGGCACGTTCTTCCGCTACATCGGCGACACGGGGACCTACATTGCCCGCTATGACGATCTGGTCAATGGCAAAGAAGAGAAGATTGATGTGTCCAAGGTGGATGTGTCGATGAACGGCATCGAGCTGCAGGACCGTGAGTTTTTTGCGGCTATCCGCGAGGGGCGCGAGCCAAACTCCAGCATTGCGCAGGTGTTGCCGTGTTACCAGGTGCTGCATCAACTGGAGCAGCAGCTGGCTTGATGCTGAATTTCACGGGAAGGGGGTGTGTCTTCCCGTGAGTCAGCCTTATTCAACTGGTGAGGGCCGGTAGTTTGCCTTGCAAGATTTCAACAAAGACATAGACCATCACCACCAGCAGCAAAGTCCCCACGGTGTACCAGGGGCGACGGATAGCCTGTTCGGGACGGCCCATTTTTCGGCCGTGAAGCATGGCCTTCACCAGCGATTGTTTTTCAACCCAGCCCATCACCACCGCCGCGGCCACGTGTGCCAGCACCAGGCCCAGGCCCAGATTTGCAAAGCCCTCGTGTAAATCGTCCCAGGTCAGAATCTCGTGGTAGAGCAGGTAGCCACTGGCGACTGTCAACAGCACGCACGACAGCAGTGCCCAGATCATCCAGCCACCCAACGGGTTGTGACCGACAGGGTGATCTGACCGGCCAGTCAACATCGCACGAAGATACGCCAGTGTTTCCCGTGGCGTGCTGGCAAACGAGCTGAAGCGCGCGTACCGGCTGCCGATCAATCCCCAAACCACACGCAAAAGTACCAGCAAGCCGGCGCTATAGCCAAAGGCCAAGTGCCACATCATCAGGCGCTCGGACTCCGAGGTCACCCAAGCCCCCACACAACAGGTCACCAGCAGCCAGTGGAAGATCCGAACCGGCACATCCCATACCAAGATGGGTTGAAGCTTTATTTGAGGGTCAGCAGCCATGCAATCACATCCGCTTTCTGTTGTGGGGTGCATTCACGACCGAGCACATCGTCGCAGTTGCGTTTGAACCATTTATCCACTTTGGCTTCGTCGCTGAAGCGTTTGGGGTTGACTTGAGGCGCCAAGGGTTTGATGCGCTTTTGGGTTTCTGCGTGTTCGCCCATCCCCGTGGGAACGGCCCCATGGCAGGTGGAGCAGCTCCAGGTCTTGCCCTGTGTTGTGGTGAAAAATTGTTGCCCGCGCTGTGCAGAGGCTGCTCCCGATTGGGATTCATATTGACGCTGAAGCTGAAGGGGCGTGGTGGCAAACGCGGGCAGCGAAAGCGCCAACGACCATACGAAAATCCATGTATTTTTCATGTGTGTGATCTTGTTTGAGGGGAGGTTACATCGTCAAGAGAAACGCTCACGCATGAGGGTGATGAACCACATGTGCTCCTGTCGATAATACGCGTTCGAAACACATGGATGCCGGGGTGGCCGTTATGGGTCAACGGAGGGGGACTTGGACGTCCTCCACTCAAAGAGGCAGTTGCGCAACCAGCGATGCACCGGATCATCCTGGTGGCGAATGTGCCACGCGGCATACATCGGCATGTCCGGGGTGGGGAAAGGCGGGGCTGCATCGCCCAGGCCTCGCAACAAGCCTTGTCGCAGTCGTCCAGGCAAGGTGGCCAGCCGATCTGTGCCCAGAATGAAACCAGGCACCCCGCCAAAGCTGCTGAGCGTGACTGCAAAGTCGCGGTCCATCCCCTTGCGCAGCAATAGCTCGTCCAGTTCCAGGCGCTGCTGCGTGGTATGCATCACCGCCACATGCTCGGCTTGCAGGTATTGCTTCAGGCTGCGGGGTGGGCGGCGCACAGCTGGGTCATAGAACACCCGGTACTGGTCGCTGAACAAGCGGCGGTGCTTGATGTCACTGGTGTCGGGCAGGCGAGGGCTGATGACCAGTTCCACCGTTTGACTGCGCAGAAGGTCGGCGCTGGGGACATCCGAGGGCAGCACCCGCAGGCTGAGATTGGGCGCCTGAGAACGCAGACGTTTCAACAACCCGGGCAATAACAGGTCACGCTGTAGATCGTTGGCCGCCACCGTGATCGTTCGTTGCAACTGACTGGGGTCAAACACGGCGGGCTGGGTGAAACGCTGCATGTCCTCCAGCAAGGTCTTGGCCTGAGCGGCCAGTGCCTGCGCATGCGCCGTTGACACGATGCCGCGCCCCGACTTCACAAACAACGGGTGTCCCAGCAATCGTCGCAAACGCTCGATTTGATGACTGACGGCCGATTGGGTCAGGTTCAGCTGCTCTGCCGCACGCGAGACCGATTGAAGCTCGGTCACGGTGATCAACAGCCGCAACAAGTGGCCATCCAAACTTAAATGATCTATTTCATTCATGGAATACATGATAAACAATTTATTTATTTTATGAGTGGATTGTCAGACACTGCTGTCA
>VEQI01000053.1 GCA_018883305.1 Limnohabitans sp.
ACCTACACCTGCGTGGGCAGCGTGTTTGCCGGGTTGATCTTTGTGGCCAGCGTGATCTCCATTCCCGCCATCATGGACCGTCGAATGGATGCCATCACTGCTGGCCTGACCAGCATCCGGGTCTGCCTGGACAACCCGCTGGTGATGTTCTGGTGGGGCGCGCTGATCGTCGCGCTGATGCTGCTGGCGATATTGCCCTACTTTCTGGGACTGATCGTGCTGGGGCCGGTGGTGGGACACGCCACCTGGCATGCGTACCGACGGGTCATGACCGCGCCGGTCCTTTCACGCTGACACCGCCAGGCGGCCCGCCTCGATCAGCAGACGATGGTCGCAACGCGCGGCCAGCACCGGGTCGTGGGTCACCAGCACCAGGGTGGTGCCGCGCTCACGGTTGAGTTCCAGCATCAGGTCCATCACCTGTGCCCCGGTGGCGTGGTCCAGGCTGCCGGTGGGCTCATCGGCCAGCAACACGGCGGGTTGCACCACAAAGGCACGCGCCAACGCCACACGCTGCTGCTCGCCGCCACTCAGCACCCGAGGGGTGTGGTTCAGCCGTTGACCCAGCCCCACGCGTTCCAGCATGTCGCGCGCCGCTGCACGGGCACCCGCCACACCGGCCAATTCCAGCGGCAGCATCACGTTCTCCCAGGCAGTCAGGTGACTCAGCAATTGAAAGCTCTGGAAGACAAAGCCCAGATGACGGGCACGCCATTGCGCGCGTGCATCCTCGTCCAGCGTGAACAAATCCTGACCGGCCATCCAGACCGTGCCCTGGGTGGGTGTGTCCAGACCCGCCATGATGGACAGGAGCGTGCTTTTGCCCGAGCCCGAGGCCCCCACAATGGCGGCGGTTTCCCGCGTGTTCAAGGTGAAATCGATATCGCGGAGAATGTCGAGTGTGCCGCTGGCGTCCTGAACGGACTTGGAGAGATGCGACACGCGAATCAAAGGGTCGGTCATGGCGACTGGCAAGGGGCGCCCGGTGGTGCCTCAAGCCTGTGACAGACAGACCCAAACCACACACACCATGCACCCGATCAAAGGTTGGACTCGACGCGACTGTACCTCAGCCCTGGCAACAATGGGACTGTGGGGCATGGGGATGCGTACGGGCCAGGCCCAAACGCCAGCCGGCCCGGCCACCACGGCCACTGCCCAGCCCGCATCGAGTCTGGCCAATGCCACTACCCAAGGCACTGCCGCCACGCCCGCACGCAACCTGCTAGTGCTGGGAGACTCCCTCAGTGCCGAATACGGCCTGCCGCGCGGCAGTGGCTGGGTGAGCCTGCTGAGTCAGCGTCTGGACAAAGAGCGTCCGGGCTGGCAGGTGGTCAATGCCAGCATCAGTGGCGAGACCACCTCGGGCGGACGGACCCGCTTGCCCGCCCTGTTGGCCAAGCATCAACCACGCACCGTGGTCATTGAGCTGGGTGGCAACGATGCCCTGCGCGGCCTGTCGCTGTCACAAACCCGCGAACACCTGGAGGCCATGGTCCAGGCCAGTCGCAGCAGTGGCGCCCGGGTGCTCCTGCTGGGCATGCAAATGCCGCCCAATTACGGGCCCGACCATGCCGCGCGCTTTGCCGCGCTGTACCGGGAGGTGGCGCAAAAATTCCAGATCGGTCTGGTGCCTTTCTTTCTGCGCGCCATCGCGGACCGACCCGACATCGCGGAATGGTTCCAGCCCGACCGCATCCACCCGACGGTGAAATCACAGCCCCTGATGCTCGACACCGTCTGGCCCGAATTGAAAAAACTGTTGTGAGTGTCTTGTGAGTGTTCATCTCCTGCCCGCCGACCAGGCCCTGTTGCGACTGGCCGACCGCACCCGAGTTCACGGCGATTTCAGCGCCATCATTGATGCCCGCAGTGAGGACGAGTTTGCGCACGATCACCTGCCCGGTGCCATCAACTGGCCCACGCTGAACAACGCCGAGCGTGCCTTGATCGGCACCTTGTTCAAGCAGGTCAACCCGTTTGAAGCGCAAAAGTTGGGGGCGGCCCTGGCCTCAGCCAATATCTCGCGGCACATCGCCCAGCACGCGCTGGCGCTGCCGCGTCAGTGGCAACCGCTGATTTATTGTTGGCGTGGCGGCAAGCGCAGTGGTTCACTGTCCTTGGTGCTGGGACAAATCGGCTTCAAGGTGACACTGATCGAAGGTGGCTACAAGGCGTTTCGCAATGCCTTGCTGGCGGACTTGCCCCGACGGGTGGAACGGCTGTCTTTTCGGGTCATTTGCGGCCCCACGGGGAGTGGCAAGACCCGCCTGTTGGAGACCTTGGCCCGTGAAGGCGCCCAAGTGCTGGACCTGGAGGCGCTGGCCAGCCATCGCAGCTCGGTGCTGGGCGTGTTGCCTGGGCGCCCGCAACCCAGCCAGAAGCATTTCGACACCCGGGTGTGGACGGCGCTGTGCCAGTTGGACCCAGAGCGCCCCGTGTTTGTGGAGTCTGAAAGTCGCAAGGTGGGTAATCTGTCTGTCCCGGAATCCTTGATGCTGGCCATGCGTGCCAGTCCCTGCGTGCACCTGCAACTGGCCGATGCCGAGCGAGTGGGCCTGCTCATGGAGGACTATGACTTCTTTGTGCGCGACCCGGATTTTTTCTGTCAACGTCTGGAAGCGCTGGTGGAATTGCGCGGACGCGAGACGGTGCAGGACTGGCAACAACGCGTGCGCCGTGGGGACGTGGCGTCAGTGGTGGCCGATCTTCTGCACACGCACTACGACCCCACCTATGCCAGCTCGCTGGCACGCAATTTCAAACACTCGGAGGGTGCACCAGTCATCGAGTTGCAAGACCGCACCGAGGCTTCGATGCGTGCCGCCGCCCAGACGTTGATGCAAGCCTGAGTCTGCGTTGACCCGGTCAGCGCAGGTGGCGGGCCATGGATTGCTGCAAATCTGCTCGCAAGTCTTCCACGCTTTCCAGCCCGATGCACAGCCGAACCACATGGCCTGATTGCAAATGCGGGGTGGCCAACCGACGAATGGCGGCCATCTGATACGTCATCACCAGGCTGATGGGCCCGCCCCAGCTATAGCCCAACTTGAAGAGCTGCAGGTCATCGCAGAAGGCATGGACCTGCTGGGTGGTGAAACGTTCATTGAGCACGATGCTGAAAATCCCAGCAGCCAAACCTTCGGGCGCTTGCGCGGACACGCACACGCGCTTCCAGTGGTCATGCCCGGGCGCGCCCGGCAAGGCCGGGTGTAGCACTTGCGCCACGGCCGCTTGCTTGGTACACCAACGTGCCAGTTCGCGAGCCGCCTGATCTTGGGCCCGATAGCGCAAGTCCATGCTGGGCAAGGCGCGCAGCACCAGCTCCACGTCATTGGCGCCGACACCGGTGCCCAGTCGCATGTGGGTGAGCTTGAGCGCTTGCGCCAGATCGTCACGACGCGTGACGATGCTGCCCATCAGCACATCGCCACCACCACTGGGATATTTGGTCAGGGCATGGGCCGTGATGTCCACCCCCAGCGCACCGGGTTGGTCTGGCAAGAGGTCAAAGGCATTGAAAGCCAGTCCCGCTCCCCAGGTGTTGTCCAGCGCGCACAGCACACCGCGCTCACGGCAGGCTCCCACCATGGCCAGCAGGTCGGGGAACTCCATCGATACGGAACCCGGCGCTTCCAGCCACACCAGCCGGGTACGAGGACTCAAGCGCTGCACCAGGTCATCGCAAGACATCGGGTCGTAGTGTTGCGTGGTGATGCCCCAACGGTTCAGTTCGTGCGCAGCCAAGGCCTTGTTGGGGCCGTACACATTGTCTGGCAGCAGCACCTCGTCGCCCTGGTTCAACAGGGCCAGGTTGACGTGTGCAATGGCCGCCAGGCCGCTGGGCACCAGCAAAGCGTGTGTGCCACCTTCCAGGGAGGCCAGCCGCTCTTCCAGCGTGAACGTGGTGGGCGTACCATGCAGGCCATAGGTGTAGCCTGTTTTCTGCATCCAGTCGCGCTGGGCGATGCTGGCCACATCGGGGAAGATCACCGTCGAGGCCTTGAAGACCCCGGGCTGCGGCGCCTGAAAATCCGCCGGCGGCTGGTACGGGTGATGGATGAGATCGGTGGGACGCTTCATGGGATGACGCGTGCCGTGCCGATCAGACCTTCCACTTGTCGAGCAACTGGTTCGGGCGCAGCGAGTCGTAGCCCTCAAACGGCTGGTGGATCCAGGGGTTGGTGGGCAGGTATTCCACCGAGTAGTCCGGCATGAAGCTGGACACGCCCTTGGTCCAGATCACCGAGGTGCGCAGCTCGGTGATGGGCGCATAGTTGTTGCGCAGCATGTCCACCACGGCCTTGAGGGTGTGGCCCGAATCGGCCAGGTCGTCCACCAGCAACACCTTGCCGGCGATTTCGCCTTTGGGTGTGGTGATGTAGCGGGCGATGTCCAGGTGTCCTTGCACCGTGCCGGCCTCGGCGCGGTAGGAGCTGGTGGACATGATGGCCAGGGGCTTGTCAAAAATGCGAGAGAGGATGTCGCCAGGGCGCATGCCACCGCGAGCCAGACACAGGATGGTGTCGAACGACCAGCCGGATTGGTAGATCTTGAGCGCGAGCTTCTCGATCAGGTTGTGGTATTCGTCATAGGACACGTACAGGTGCTTGCCGTCTTCAGTCAACATCGCGGTTTCTCCTGGTGAGGGTGATGGGATCAGGGGTGAGGAATGCGCCCCACGCGAGCCAGCGCTCGCGCGTGGATCAAGCCTCGAAGGGGTTGCGCAACAAAATGGTGTGGTCGCGGTCGGGGCTGGTGGACACCACATGGATGGGCACCCCGGTAACGGCCTCGATGCGCTCCAGATAGCGGCGTGCCGCAGCCGGCAGTTGCTCCAGACGCGTGGCCCCCACGGTGGTCTCGCTCCAGCCCGGCAGGGTTTCATAGATAGGTTCGCAGCGCGCAATCTCGTCCGCCCCCATCGGCAGGATATCGATGGCTTCACCGTCCAGGTGATAGCCCACGCACAGTTGCAGTTCTTTCACGCCATCCAGCACATCCAGCTTGGTGATGCACAGGCCGGACAGGCCGTTGACCTGGGCGCTGCGCTTGAGCAAGGCGGCATCGAACCAGCCGCAGCGACGCGAACGTCCGGTGGTCACGCCTTTTTCCGCCCCCACGGTGGAGAGGTGGTAGCCCACCGTCCCCGGCGTTTCCCAATCCAGTTCGGTCGGGAACGGGCCACCGCCCACGCGGGTGCAGTAGGCCTTGGTGATGCCCAGCACGTAGTGCAGCAGGCCCGGGCCCACGCCGGCACCTGCCGCTGCATTGCCGGCCACGCAGTTGCTGGACGTCACAAAGGGGTAGGTGCCATGATCCACGTCCAGCAGGGTGCCCTGGGCGCCTTCGAAGAGCAGATTGGCGCCTTGCTGGTGCGCTTCATTGAGTTCACGCGAGACGTCGGCAATCATGGGACGGATCTGCTGCGCATGCGCCATCGCCTCCTGGTACACCATGTCGAAGTCGACCGGTGCCGCGTGCAGGATGTCCACCAGCACATGGTTGTGCAGTTCCAGGTTTTCACGCAGACGCTGGGCAAATCGCTCAGGGTGCTTGAGGTCTTGCACACGCAGGGCACGGCGGGCAATCTTGTCTTCATAAGCGGGACCAATGCCACGACCGGTGGTACCGATCTTGGCTTGTCCGGCTTTTTCCTTGGCAGCTTCACGCGCAATGTCCAGGGCAGCGTGGTATGGCAGGATGAGTGGACAGGCCTCGCTGATGCGCAAGCGCGAGCGCACTTCCACACCGGCTTTCTCCAACCCGGCAATTTCTTCCAGCAACTTGGCCACCGACAGTACCACGCCGTTGCCGATGTAACACTTCACCCCTGGACGCATGATGCCGCTGGGGATGAGGTGCAGCGCGGTTTTCACGCCGTTGATGACCAGGGTGTGGCCGGCGTTGTGACCGCCTTGGAAACGCACCACACCGGTGGCGGTTTCGGTGAGCCAATCGACCAACTTGCCTTTGCCTTCATCACCCCACTGGGTGCCGACGACGACCACATTGCGACCACGGGTTGTTTTCATGACTTTCTCGATCAATGTTCTGGATCAGTTCGTGAGGAGCCCAACGAGGGGCGTCAAAGGGCGCGCACGACCCAACGGTCGGCCACCTGGGCCAACTCGCGGTCACAGTCGAATTCATCGACGTCGCTTTCATGGCCGGGCAGCACGCACACCACGGTCTCACCACGCTCACGCAGGGCCGTGATGGCCTGGCGCAGCTCTGGCGCTTCACCCCAAGGGGCGCGGATGGCCGCGCGCAAGGGTCGGCGGGGCACCACGGCCACCAGCGATTTAAGGTCCAGGCTGAAGCCCACGGCCGGTCGCTTGCGACCGAACACGGCACCCACCTCGTCGTAGCGACCGCCACGCACCAGCGCGTCCGAGGCGCCCGGCACGTAAATGGCAAAACGCGCTCCGCTGTAGTAGGCGTAGCCACGCAAATCCGCCAGGTCCACCGTGACAGGCACGTCCAGGTGAGAGGCCAGCCATTGCAACTGTTGCAGGGCTTGCACGGCTTGCGGCCAGGCCGCCAGCACTTGTTGGCCTTGGGTCAGCACGGCCACATCACCATAGAGCGCGGGCAATTGCAGCAGCGCCTGGCCCACGTTGGCGGGCAAGGAAGCCACCAGGCGTTGCAACGAGCTGATGTCCTTGGCCGCCAGGGCTTGATGAATGGATTGGCGCTGAGCCGTGTCCAGAGACACCTCAGCCAGCAAGGCCCGGACGATACGCGCGTCTCCCAGGTCCACGCTCACCTGCCCGACCTCGGACTGGGCCAACACGTTGAGCGCCAGTTGCAACACTTCCAGATCGGCTTCCAAACCCCCGTGACCAAACAGCTCGGCGCCGAACTGCAGCGGCTCGCGGGTGGCATAAGGCCCATCGGGGCGGGTGTGCAAGACAGGGCCGCAGTAACACAAGCGGGTCACGCCTGGGCGGTTGAGCAGATGGGCATCGATGCGGGCGGCCTGAGGGGTAGTGTCGGCGCGCAGGCCCAGAGAACGGCCCGAGAGCTGATCCACCAGCTTGAAGGTTTGGAGTTCGAGGCTGCTGCCCGTGCCGGTCAGCAAGGACTCCAGATGCTCCAGCAAAGGCGGCATGACCAGCTCATAGCCAAAGCGGCGCGCCCCATCCAGGGCCAAACGGCGGAGTTCCTCGATGTGCCGAGCCTCGGAGGGCAAAACATCGGCAAGATGATCCGGCAGGAGCCAGGCGGACATGGAATTTGTAGGTGGCGGTTAAAACAGGGATTCTACCGAAGTGAATCCCCGGTTTTGCGCCTGCGCCAGCCACTGGCCACCGGGGGCATGCAGGCTCAGCTCAGCCAGAGCAGCAGGCCCAGCCCCACCAATAAGGCGCATAGGCCAAAGAAGCGGATCTGGCCATCTTCCAGTTGCAGCACCTGCTGAAACATCCGGCGCCAGGCCGCAGGCGATGCAAAGGGCATCAGCCCCTCCAACACCAGCACCAGCCCAAGCGCCAGCCACAGCGTGTCCGAAGACATCCCGGCCATTCGTCAGGGCTTGCGGGCCGGGGCGGCTGCAGGTGCACCAGACGCTGTCGGCGCGGCCATGGCGGGCGGCGCCACGCCACTGCTGCGCATGGCCTTGAAGAAGTCACTGGAGGGGTCCACCACCATCAGGTCGCTCTTCTTGCTGAAGGTGGTTTTGTAGGCCTCCAGACTGCGGTAGAACTGCGCGAACTGGGCATCGCGTCCAAAGGCATCGGCATACAGACGGGCGGCTTCGGCATCGCCCTCCCCTTTGATCTTCTGTGCATCACGGTAGGCATTGGCCACCGTGACCTCGCGTTGACGATCGGCATCGGCTCGGATCTTCTCGCCCTCGGCCGCACCGGTGGAGCGCAACTCGTTGGCCACGCGCTTACGCTCGGCTTCCATGCGGCGATAGACCGATTCGGTGATGGCATCCACGTAGTCGGCACGGGTGATGCGCACATCAATGACGTCAATGCCCCAGGGCTTGGCGCCTTTCACTTTTTCCAGCACTTCGGTTTTGACGTCGTGCATGATGGCTTCACGCTTGAGCGAGAGAAGCTCCTTCACGGTGCGCTTGTTGATTTCCTCTTGCAAGGCATTGCGCACCACGCGGCTGAGCTGAATGGCGCCCGCACGTTCATCCAGGCCCACGTTGCGGATGTACTGCGAGGGCTCGGTGATGCGCCAGCGCACATACCAGTCAATCACCATGCGCTGCTTTTCCGCCGTGAGCATGGGCTCGGTGTCGGCGTTGTCCAGGGTCAGCAGACGCTTGTCGATGTAGGTCACGTTTTGCAGCGGCGGGGGGAGCTTGACGTGCAGCCCCGGCTCGGTGACCACTTCCTTGATTTGTCCCAGCGCGTAGACCACGCCGAACTGGCGCTGGTCCACCACGAACAGCGTGGAACTCAACAGGGCCAAAGCCACCAGGGCCGATGAAATGTAAAAACCGATTTTGTTCATGGTGGGCTCCCGTCTCAGCGTGCGTCGCGGTCGCGTTGACGCCCATCACGGGCACGTGGGTCGGGCACGGCGGGCGCCAAGGCGGCCGGGGCGGTGGCATCCACCGTACCGCTGGCCGAGGCCCCCCCCGAGACCGGTGCAGACTGACTGACTTGCTGCATGATCTTGTCCAGCGGCAGGTACAACAGGTTGGAGCCCTGCTTGGACTCCACCAGCACCTTGGTCACATTGCTGTAGATCTGCTGCATGGTGTCAATGTAGAGTCGGTCGCGCATGACCTGCGGCGCCTTTTGATACTCATGGAGCACCGACTTGAAGCGCTGCGCATCGCCCTGCGCTTGCGCCACGATGCGCGACTTGTAACCTTCGGCCTCTTCTTTCAGGCGCGAGGCTGTGCCCACCGCGCGGGGAATCACATCATTGGCATAGGCCTGGGCCTCGTTCTTGGCACGCTCACGTTCTTGTCCGGCCTTGAGCACATCGTCAAACGCGGACTGCACTTGCTCGGGCGGACGCACGCCGCCTTGCTGCAAGTTGATGGCCACCACCTCGATGCCCACCTTGTAGTGGTCCAGGATGGTCTGCATGATGGCACGCACACGCGGACCAATCTGGTCGCGGTCTTCCGACAGCGCGGCATCCATGCGCATCTTGCCCACCACTTCGCGCACCGCCGTCTCGGCGGCCTGCATCACGGCGTCGGTGGGGTTCTTGCTCTCAAAAAGATAGGCGCGTGCGTCCGTCAGGCGGTACTGCACGGCAAACTTGATTTCAAGAATGTTTTCATCCTCGGTCAGCATGGCCGATTCGCGCAGCCCGGTGGACTTGATGATGCTGTCACGCCCGACATCTAGCGAACGGATCTGGGTCACGAACACGAGTTCATGGCGCTGGAAGGGGTAAGGCAGTCGCCAATTGAAACCGGCACCCACCGTGCTGTGATAGCGACCAAACTGGGTGATCACCGCCTGCTGGCCTTCCTGGACGATGAAAAAGCCCGTGCCCAGCCAAATGAGGGCACCAATGAGGGCCATCACGCCGACACCGATCTTGGCCCCCCGCAAACTGGGTGGCATGCCACCGCCCGCACCGCCAGAAGGGCCGCGCCCACGTCCACCGCCTGCACCGCCGCCGCGCTGGCCGAAGATGGAACCGATTTTCTGGTTGAAGTCGCGCCACAGCTCATCGAGATCCGGCGGGCCGCCCTGCGGACTGCGACCGGGTTTGGACGGCTCACGCGGGGGCTCGGGCGGTGAAGCACCTGGCCCCTGATTGGATGACCCATGGGTGCCACCACTCGACGAGGAAGGCCCCGTATCCTGGCCCGTGGAGGGGCCGCCGGTCGACGATCCGGCGGGACGGTCGGCCTGAGCACCACTGCCCGAGGCGTCGTCCCCACGGCCCCAGCGACCATCGTTGAGGTTGAACATGCCACGCAAGCGCCCGAACAGAGCAGCCAACGAGGTCTGGGAAAAAACATTCATGACAGTGACTCAAGCAGAGATTAAACGCATTGTGCCCAATCCACTCACCCCGACAAATCTTGGGGAGATAGCGCCCCATCGTCCTCGAAGCCGGCCTGATCGGGCAAGCGCGACAAGGCAAATTCTGCCAGACGCTGGCGCAGCAACGGCATACCCTCCCCGGTGGCGGCACTGAGAAAGATGCGCGGCAGCGCACGACCGTCCCATTCGTACACGTCCTCGGCCTGCAACGCACGCCGCTCGGGCGCCAGCCGGTCCACCTTGTTGAAGATCAACCACTGCGGCACCTCCGCCGCGCCAATATCGCCCAAGACGGATTGCACCTGCGCCAGTTGCTCCACCCATTCCGGGTGCGAGGCATCCACCACATGCAACAGCAAGTCCGCCTGCGCGGCCTCCTGCAGTGTGGCCTCAAAGGCGTCCACCAGGGTGTGCGGCAGGTCGCGGATGAAGCCCACTGTGTCAGACAGCGAGACGGTTTGCCCACGTCCCTGACCATCGCCCAGGTACAGTTGGCGCGTGGTGGTGTCCAGCGTGGCAAACAGTTGATCGGCCGCATAGGTGCGCGCCTTGACCATGGCATTGAACAGCGTGGACTTGCCTGCGTTGGTGTAGCCCACCAGCGAGATACCCACATGGTGCTGACGCTGGCGCTGACGCCGCTGGGTGGAGCGTTGACGCTTGACCTTGTCCAGGCGCTCACGGATGCGCTTGATGGACTCGCCAATCATGCGTCGATCCAGCTCGATCTGCGTCTCACCCGGCCCCCCGCGCCCGCCAATGCCACCGCGCTGACGCTCCAGGTGCGTCCAGCGGCGCACCAGGCGGGTGCTGAGGTATTGCAAGCGCGCCAGCTCCACCTGCAGCTTGCCCTCGTGGCTGCGCGCACGCTGGGCAAAGATCTCCAGAATGAGCAGCGTGCGGTCATTGACCGGCAATCCCAGATGGCGCTCCAGGTTGCGCTGTTGCGCCGGACTCAAGGACTGATCGAACAAGATTTCGCTGGCGCCATGCGTTTGGGCCAGCAGCTTGATTTCATCCGCCTTGCCAGAGCCGACGAACAGCGCCGGATCGGGCGCCTGACGCTTGCAGGTCAGGCGTGCCACGGGCTGCAGGCCGGCCGTGCTGGCCAGCTGCGCCAGTTCATCCAGTTCGTGATCGAAGTGCGGCGCACCCAGATCCACGCCCACCAGTAACGCCGCCCCGGGAACGGGTTCAGGCGCGTCGGTGGATGTTGTCAGGCGGTGATCAGGCACTCGCGGCGGGTTCCGCGCCAGCGTCGTTAGCGCTGAAGTTCACGGCACGTCCCGGCACGATGGTGGAAATGGCGTGCTTGTAGACCATTTGGGTGACGGTGTTGCGCAGCAACACGACGTACTGGTCGAACGATTCAATTTGACCCTGCAGCTTGATGCCGTTGACCAGATAAATAGACACAGGCACATGTTCGCGCCTGAGCTGGTTCAGAAAAGGGTCTTGGAGGAGTTGGCCTTTGTTATTGCTCACGATATGTTCCGTGTTCAAAGAGTTGAGGAAGCTAGACCATACCACAGCCATATGCAGCTTGTGGGCCGCTTCGCCTTATTCCTGAGTCTTGTAGGGATTGTCCGAAGTCTTGAACTCGATACGAAGCGGCGTCCCGACCAGATCGAATGCCTTGCGAAACCGGCCTTCTAAATATCGCTTGTAGGCGTCGGACACGTGTTCCAGAGAATTGCCGTGGATGACGACGACCGGTGGATTCATCCCGCCCTGGTGGGCGTAACGCATCTTGGGGCGGTACATGCCGCTGCGCTGTGGCTGCTGGAACTGCAGCGCTTCCTGTAACAGGCGCGTCAAAACAGGAGTTGGCATCTTGCGGTTGGCGGCGGCATGCGCCTGCGCAATCGACTTCCACACCGGTGCCAGGCCCTGCCGCTTTTGGGCGGAAATGAGGTGCAGTGCCGCAAATTTCATGAATGCCAGCCTTTGCTCGACCGAACGCTCCACCACTTGCCGCTGATACTCGTCGACGGCATCCCATTTGTTGATGGCCAACACCACCGCCCTGCCACTTTCCAGCACATAGCCGGCAATGTGTGCATCCTGATCTGTGACGCCCTGCGTGGCATCCAGCAGCAGAAGCACGACATGAGCGTTTTCAATGGCTTGCAAGGTTTTGACCACCGAGAACTTCTCAATGGCCTCGAACACCTTGCCCTTGCGGCGTATACCAGCCGTGTCAATCAGTTCAAACCGGTTGCCATCGCGCTCGAACGGTACCGAAATGGCATCCCGCGTGGTACCGGGCATGTCGAAAGCGACAAGCCGATCCTCGCCCAGCCAGGCATTGATGAGCGTACTTTTGCCCACATTGGGCCGTCCGGCAACTGCCAGACGGATGATACCGGGGTCAGTTTCTTCTTCGCTGTCGTCTGTAGGATGTGGCAGCAAATCCAGGGCCGCTTCGGTCAAACTGCGCACACCTTGACCATGTGAGGCGGATATGGCCATGACCTCCCCCAAGCCGAGCTCGAAGAACTCAGACAGCTTGATGCCGTCCTTCATGCCTTCGGACTTGTTGGCGACCAGCAAGCAGTGCTTGCCCAGACGACGCAGATAGTTGGCAATGTCGTGGTCTTGTGCACTGACACCGGCACGTCCATCGACCACAAACAACACCACGTCGGCCTCGGCCACGGCCTGTCGGGTTTGTTTGGCCATCTCTTTGAAAATGCTGCCGTCGCCTGCATCGGGCTCGAAACCACCGGTGTCGATGACAATGAACTCGCGCGAACCCAGGCGCCCGTTGCCATAGTGACGATCGCGTGTCAAGCCTGCAAAGTCGGCAACGATGGCATCACGCGACTTGGTGAGGCGATTGAAAAGGGTCGATTTGCCCACATTGGGGCGCCCGACGAGGGCCAGAACAGGTTTCAAGTGGAGTCAGCTTTTGGTAAAAACGGCAACCTCAGCCTCTCACTGGGGACGCCAAGCATACAGATTGCCATTGCGGGTCAGGGCCAACAAGGTATCACCAGCCAGAGTCGGTGTGCTGGCAATGGCTGACCCATCGGTCGGCAAGCGGGCCATCAACGTGCCATCTTCGCGCGACAACAGGTGCACAAAACCGGCCGAATCACCTACTGCGACAGTGCGCCCCAAGGCCATGGGCGCAGTGAGTCCCCGGTGAAGCAGTTTGTCACTTGTCCAAGCCTTTGCGCCCTGGGCTTTGTGC
>VEQI01000388.1 GCA_018883305.1 Limnohabitans sp.
GTTCCGGGGCGGCCTTGGGTGGCAGGAAGAAGGCAAACCACTCGCTGTGTGTCAGGTCCTTGAAGCCTTGCTCGGCGAAGGTGGGTACCTCCGGCATGAAACGATTGCGCTTGGCGCCAGAGGTCGCCAGCACCCGCACCTTTCCCGAAGTCAGGTGCTGGGTGATGTCGCCGATGGGGCCACTCACAGCCGCGATCTGACCGCCCATCATGTCCTGCAAGGCCGGTTGCGTGCCGCGGTATGCCGCGTGCTTGAGTTCGATGTTGGCCTTCATGCCCAGCAAGGCGCCGACGAAGTGCGGCGTGGACCCGGCGGCCGGTGAGCCAAAGTTGGCCTGGGTGGGATTGACCTTGGCCCAGGCCACGAAGTCGTTGATGTTTTTCACGCTGGCCGGGACCAGGGGGCCAACGGCGAAGCCAAAGTCGAAGACGCAGGCCAGCGACACCGGCGAGATGTCGGTCACCGGGTCATAGGGCAGCTTGCTGAAGATGTGCGGATAGATGGAGAACATCGAGGTGGGGGACTGCAGCAGCACGCTGCCATCGGCCGGCTGGGTCTTGACGTACTGGATGGCGATCTGTCCACCGGCGCCGGTTTTGTTTTCCACCACGGCATTGGTGGCATAGCTGCCGGTCAGTCGATTGGCGACGCGGCGGCAAGTGTTGTCCGAGGTACCGCCCGGCGGGAAACCGGTGACGATCTTGAGGTTCTCCGTGGCCACCTGGGCCAGGACGGCCTGCCCGACGCTGGAGAGCAGGGCGGCGGCGGAGGTGGACTGAATGAATTGGCGGCGGTTGAAGGTCATGCGGACTCCTGAATCGTCGAAGCGGAATTGAACCGAGCGAGTTTATCGAACTGAGCGCGCCAGGGCATGCGGGTCCTCCCTGTGTGGCGGATGCATCCTTGTAAGATCGATGCAAGCGATCAACCTTTTCTGATTCATGAACCACGCGCCCACTCTGGATATTCACGGCCATGTGGCCACCCTCACGCTGCAACGGCCGGCTGCTGCCAACAAAATCACCCCTCACGACTTGGTGACCCTGCGCCAGCATGTCGAGACGGTGAACCAGACGCCAGAGGTGCTGTTGCTGGTGCTGCGCAGCACCGGGAAACATTTTTGTGCGGGCTATGACATCACCCAGGTGGGCGGCAGCCAGACCGAAGGGCAGGGTTTTGGCGAGATGGTGGATGCGGTGGAGAACTGTCGTGCCGTCACACTGGCGGTGGTGCAAGGGGGTGTGTATGGTGGCGCCACCGACATGGTGCTGGCCTGCGATTTCCGCATGGGTTCTACCGCGGTGGAGATGTTCATGCCGGCGGCGCGCCTGGGCTTGCATTACTACCTCAGTGGCATGGAGCGCTATGTGTCACGCTTGGGCGTGGACATGGCCAAGCGACTGTTTCTCACGGCTGAAAAGCTGGATGCGCAGGCCATGCGTGACTGTGGCTTTCTCACCCACCTGGTGCCTGTTGAAGCGTTGGAAGAACAATCCAACGCGTTGTGTACACAACTGGCGGCCATGGCGCCGCTGGCCCTTCTGGGCATGAAGCATCATCTCAACCGCATTGCTCGTGGCAAGGTGGACCCTCACGCCGTGCGAGCCTCTGTGTTGCAAACACTGGCCTCGGATGACTTGAAAGAAGGCGGCTTGGCCTGGAAAGAAAAGCGTCAGCCCAAATTTACGGGGCGTTGACCCCTCTTGTTCCTCCACTCACGGAACCACGTCCATGAAAATCGTTGACCTCAAACTGCACGTGCTCAAGAGCCCTTTGGCCGAGCCTTTTGCGTTTTCCCAAGGCTGGGTGCATCAGCGCAGCGCCACGTTGGTGGAGATCATCACCGACGAGGGCATTTCCGGTTGGGGTGAAGCCTTTGCTCAGGGGTTGGAACCGCCAGAAATTGGTGCGGCGGTCATTCAACACGCCCTCAAGCCCCTATTGCTGGGGGCGGATCCGCTGGACATCGAGGTGCTGTGGCATACCTGTTACCACCGAACCCGCGATTACGGTCGCAAGGGCTCGGTGGTGGCGGGCATCAGCGCGGTGGACATGGCTTTGTGGGATATTGCTGGCCAGGCCCGTGGCGTGCCCGTGTGGAAACTGTTGGGCGGACGGTTTCGAGACAAGGTTCAGCCTTACGCCACCGGTTTTTACCGCATCCAGGGCCAGGGCGAGGCGCAGCGCCTGGCCGAAGAGGCCCTGCGGCATCACGATGCCGGGTTCTCGCTGATGAAGGTGAAGCTGGGCTTCGGCGTGGATGATGACATCGCCTGCATGCACGCCATCGGCAAGGCCATTCAAGGCAAACCCATCCGACTCATGATTGACACCAACCATGCCTACGGTCGCGCCGAGGCCTTGCGACTGGGACGGGCTTTGGCAGAGTTTGATCTCCTTTGGTATGAGGAGCCGGTGGTGCCAGAGGACATTGCGGGGTATGTGGAAATGCGTCAGCACTTGACCATGCCCATCGCCGGCGGTGAGAACGAGCACACGTTGTTTGGTTACCAGCAGTTGCTGGCCGCGGGTGGGGTGGACATCGCCCAGCCTGACATTGGTTCTTGCGGGGGCATCACGGCGGCGCGTCACATCATGGCGCTGGCCCAATCCATGGGCGTGCGGGTCAACCCGCATGTCTGGGGGTCGGCCATTGCACAGGCGGCCTCGCTGCACGTCATTGCCGCTGTGCCGGTGGCGCATCATTCTCTCTTTGCCTCGCAACCGGTGCTGGAATATGACCGGTCTTCACACCCGTTCCGTCAGGCGCTGGTCCAGCATCCGCTGACACTGCGTGACGGCTGGGTGGACATTCCCGATCGGCCCGGGCTGGGGATCGAGGTGAATCGGGACGTGATCCAACAGTACGACACCCTGGCTTGACTTGGGCTTGCCCGGATCGGGTAAAATTGTCGTTCTACAGGGGGGAACGAATGCCTAAAGAAGACTTGATTGAGATGCAGGGTGTTGTGGACGAA
>VEQI01000389.1 GCA_018883305.1 Limnohabitans sp.
GGCGCACGCTGCATGGACTGCGGCACGCCGTTTTGCAACAACGGTTGCCCGGTCAATAACATCATTCCGGATTTCAACGACCTGGTCTATCACGGCGACTGGAAGAACGCGATCGAGGTGCTGCACTCGACCAACAACTTTCCCGAGTTCACCGGCCGCATCTGCCCCGCCCCCTGTGAGGCCGCCTGCACACTGAATGTGAACGACGACGCGGTGGGCATCAAGTCCATCGAGCACGCCATCATCGACCGTGCCTGGGCCGAGGGCTGGGTCACGCCGCGTCCGGCCAAGCACAAGACAGGCAAGAAAGTGGCCGTCGTGGGTGCAGGCCCCGCAGGCCTGGCCGCGGCTCAGCAACTGGCTCGCGCCGGTCACGACGTGACCGTGTTTGAAAAGAACGACCGTGTGGGCGGCCTGCTGCGCTACGGCATCCCCGACTTCAAGATGGAGAAGTCGCACATCGACCGTCGCGTCGAGCAGATGAAGGCCGAAGGCGTCACATTCCGCACCGGCGTTCTGGTGGGCACCATGCCCAAAGACTCCAAGGTCACCAACTGGGCCAAGGAAACCGTGTCGGCGGATCAGTTGAAGAAAGACTTCGATGCTGTGCTGTTGACCGGTGGCTCCGAGCAATCCCGTGACCTGCCCGTGCCGGGCCGCGACCTGAGCGGCATCCATTTCGCGATGGAATTTCTGCCGCAGCAAAACAAGGTCAACGCCGGCGACAAGCTGCCCGGCCAGTTGCGCGCCGATGGCAAGAAAGTCATCGTGATTGGCGGTGGCGACACCGGCAGCGACTGCGTGGGCACCAGCAACCGCCACGGCGCCACCAGCGTGGTGCAGTTCGAGGTGATGCCCCAACCCCCCGAGCAGGAGAACAAACCCCTGGTGTGGCCGTACTGGCCGCTCAAACTGCGCACCAGCTCCAGCCACGAAGAGGGCTGTGTGCGCGAGTTCGCCATTTCCACCAAGGAATTCATCGGTGAAAAGGGCCAGGTCAAGGGCCTCAAGACGGTGCACGTCGAGTTCAAGGACGGCAAGATGGTCGAGGTGCCCGGCACCGAGAAGACCTATGAGGCTGATCTGGTGCTGCTGGCCATGGGTTTTGTGAACCCGGTGGCCACCGTGCTTGAGGCTTTTGGCGTTGACAAGGACGCGCGCGGCAATGCCAAGGCCAGCACCGAGTTCGAAGGTGGCTATGCCACCAACGTGCCCAAGGTGTTCGCGGCCGGTGACATGCGCCGCGGTCAGTCGCTGGTGGTCTGGGCCATCCGCGAAGGCCGTCAGGCCGCCCGCGCGGTGGATGAATTCCTGATGGGAGCCACGGTTCTGCCGCGTTGAGCGGCGCCGGGTGCCGAGGCAGTTGCTGAGGCCCCTGCTGCGGGGGCGTTGATCCAGGGGATCCAGCGCCCGAGGCGGCCTCTGCCGTCAGGGCACCTAGGCTTTACAATGAGCACTTACGATTTAAAAGCCGGGTCGACCGGCTTTTTTGTCTTCCATGTCCACAGACACTGCCCCCCTTGTCGAGCTGCGTGACCTGCAATTTGGTTACAACGACCGCCTGATTCTGGACGGGGTGAGCCTGCGCGTGCCGCGTGGCAAGGTGACGGCGCTGATGGGGGCCTCGGGCGGTGGCAAGACCACCGTGCTGCGGCTCATCGGGGGACAGTACCGCGCCCAGTCCGGGCAGGTGCTTTTTGACGGTCAGGATGTCGGGGCCTTGAACCAGGAGGGCCTGTATGCCTTGCGCCGTCGCATGGGTATGCTGTTTCAGTTTGGCGCGTTGTTCACCGACCTCAACGTGTTCGACAACGTGGCCTTCCCCTTGCGTGAGCACACCGATTTGAACGAGGCCCTGATCCGCGACATCGTTCTCATGAAGCTGGAGGCGGTGGGTTTGCGTGGCGCGCGGGACCTCAAGCCCAGCGAGGTGTCTGGCGGCATGGCCCGGCGCGTGGCCCTGGCGCGTGCCATTGCCCTCGACCCGGATCTGGTGATGTACGACGAGCCCTTTGCCGGCCTGGACCCGATTTCGCTGGGCACTGCGGCGCGCTTGATCCGCCAGCTCAATGACAGTCTGGGATTAACCAGCATCATCGTCTCGCACGATCTGGACGAAACCTTTCACATCGCCGATCAGGTCATCATCCTGGCCAATGGCCGGGTGGCCGCACAAGGCACGCCCCAAGAGGTGCGCGCCAGTCAGGACCCGCTGGTGCACCAGTTCGTCACCGCCGCGCCCGAAGGGCCGGTGCGCTTTCACTTCCCGGCCCTGTCGGTCCAAGAGGATTTCGGTTTGACGCCCACCGCCGGAGGCCGCCGATGAAATGGGTGTCTGACCTCGGCTTCAAAACGCGCCAGCAACTGGCCGACCTGGGCCACGCTGCGCGTTTGTTTGTGCGCCTGTTGTGGCTGATGGGTCCCACCTTGCGCCGCTTCGGGCTCGTGCGTGACCAGATGCACTTTCTGGGCAACTATTCGCTGGCCATCATCTCGGTGTCGGGTTTGTTTGTGGGCTTTGTGCTGGGCCTGCAAGGCTACTACACCTTGCAACGTTATGGTTCTTCGTCGGCGTTGGGGTTGCTGGTGGCCCTAAGCCTGGTGCGTGAATTGGGTCCGGTGGTGACGGCCTTGTTGTTTGCTGGACGCGCGGGCACTTCCCTTACGGCGGAGATCGGCCTCATGAAGGCGGGTGAGCAACTGAGCGCCATGGATCTGATGGCGGTGGACCCGTTGCGTCGCATCCTGGCACCGCGCTTTCTGGCGGGTGTGCTGACCATGCCCATTCTGGCTGCCGTATTCAGCGCGGTTGGCATCGTGGGCGGCTGGGTCGTCGGGGTGGTGATGATTGGTGTGGACCCAGGTTCGTTCTGGGGTCAGATGCAAGGCGGCGTTGACGTCTGGAAAGACGTGGGCAACGGTGTAGTCAAGAGCCTGGTGTTTGGTGTGACCGTGACCTTTGTGG
>VEQI01000054.1 GCA_018883305.1 Limnohabitans sp.
CGGTAGTGCTGGCGCAGTTCGTAGTCGTGGATGCCCCGGCGCAGCGCCTGGTAGGCCACTTCCTGGTCGTCGGCGCGGATGGTGGTGTGCACATGCAGGCCGCGGGTGTAAATCTCGGGGCCGTATTGCGCAAACATCAGCTGACGCGCCATCTCGGCCACGTACTCGGCATGGGTGTGCTGCACGTTGGCGGCCGTGCGGATTTTCAGTTCCTCACGTTTGGCGGCGTCGGCCTGCTCTTTGGTGATGAAGCCGTTGTCGAGCATGCGCTCGATGATGTAGAGCTGTCGTGCGCGTGCGCGCTTGGGGTTGTTGATGGGGTTGTAGGCCGAGGGGGCCTTGGGCAGACCCGCCAGCATGGCTGCTTCAGCCACGCTGATGGATTGCAGGGGTTTGCCAAAGTAGGTTTCGCTGGCAGCGGCAAAACCGTAGGCACGCTGCCCCAGATAAATCTGGTTGAGGTAGATCTCCAGGATCTGGTCCTTGGTCAGCAAATGCTCCAGCTTGAAGGTCAGCAGAATTTCGTAGATCTTGCGGGTGAAGGTTTTCTCAGAGGACAGATACACATTGCGCGCCACCTGCATGGTGATGGTGGAGGCGCCTTGGCTTTTGGCGCGGCCCAGGTTGGCCAAGCTGGCGCGCAACAGTCCGATGTAGTCCAGCCCCCCGTGTTGGTAAAAGCGAGCGTCCTCGATGGCCAGCACCGCGTTGACCATCACGGGCGGGATGTCCTTGAAGGGCGTGAGGTTGCGGCGCTCCTCACCGAACTCGCCAATCTGTTTGCCCTCGAGGGAGAACACCCGCATGGACAACTTGGGCTTGTAATCGGCCAGGTCAGAGACGTCGGGCAGTTGCGGGTAGGCCATGGCCAGCGCCACAGCGACGACCAGCAGACCTGCCAGCAGGCCGGCCGCCAGCAAGCCCAGGCTCCAGCTGAAAAAGCTGACCAACAGGCCTGCCAGTGGCGAACGTGTGGCAGGGACATCCGGCGCAGCGGGTTGGCGAGGCGGTTCAGGGGGCGTACGACGGGTCATAAGGTGCGTGGCGACAAGCCACGCTCATGATGTGATGCGTGATTGTAAAAAATCACCAGAAACAGCCCTGCGCATCGGAGCTGTTGATGGATGGGCTGAATAGTATCAAAGCACTCATTCAACCGGGTGAATTGCCTTGAAACACTTTCTCATCGATATTCTGGACGCGGCGCGCTGGCGCTGCAGGGCCTGGCGTGCGCTGGCCGTCCCGTGGCTGATAGGGGCACGTCGCTGGCTGGGACCGCCGCGCCCGGGGGTGCCCGTCGGTGTGCTGTTGGATGAAACCGCCTGGGTGGTGGTGCAACCTGACCCAGCCGCGTTCGAACACGCTCGGACGGTTGCAGAGCTTGATGGCCCTACGTTGACTTGGCAAGAGAACACGGTCTCGCTTTCCCCGGTGCCGATGCCGGAGCTGAGGTTTTCGCATCGAGAGGCGCTGCTGGCAGAGGACGAACTGGCGCTTTGGCAACTGGCCTTGCAATCGATTCACGCCAAGCCCTCTTCGCTGGCCCGTCGCCTGGTGCTGGCCTGGCCCGATGAGGCGCTGTGGAGCGCCACCTTCACGCTGACCGGCCCTGCCACTGACGATGAGTGGCAGGCCTGGTTGCTGGAAGAGTTGGAGGCCGTCCTGCCTTGCCCACTGGATGAAGTGGCGTGGGACTGCCGCTGGTCTGATGCGATGGGGGGCATGGCTTCGATGGACGGGCCTGGTCGTGCCCCTTGGTGGCGACGGTGGATGTCCGGGGGGCGCTCGGTGCGACAGTCTGCGAGCTGGGACGGCCACCGCTCGGTGACTTGTTGGGCCTTGCCGCGTCATTTGGCGAAAGCGCTGGTTCGCATCGCTGCGCGCCAGGGATTCGAGTCCCTCAGCGTGGAGCCCCGTTCCGTGGCCCTGAACCGTGCAGCCCGGTTGGCCTCACAGGCGCCCTCCTTGATGGCCAGCCCCGAGGGGGTCACGGCCTGGGGAGCGGCCTGCCGATCCGGGGATGAGCGCCCGAACCTGTTGCGCAGACAGCGCTTTGCGGTTGGGTGGCGACTGCGTGCACTGGCGCCCGGGTATTTGCCATGGTTGGTGGCGCTTGTCGTGACCGGCAGCCTGGGCTGGACATGGGGCGCTGCGCAGGCAGAAGACTGGCACCGCTCGGCACAATCCCTGGAGCAGCGTCTGCGGCAGTTGCAATCGCAGTCGGATCAGCGCCAGCAGGCGCGACAGCGTCAGCAGCAAGCCCGGCAACAAGCCTTGGACCAGCATGCGCAGCAACAGGCACGCGAGACGCACAACCTGCAGTTTGCCCACGCCTTGCAAGGCATGGCGGCGACCTTGCCTGACGGTGTTCGCTGGCAGCAACTGGACCTGCGGCCTCGCCAGCTGGAGTTACACGCGCAGGCCCTGGATGCCCCTGACATGTCTCAATGGCTGGCGCGATGGGCGCAGAGCCTGCCAACGGGTGGCCAACCCCGCTTGCAGTGGCAAGTGTTGTCGCCAGCGTTGACGTCACCGTCCGCTTCGACGCAAGCATCGATCCCAGAAGGGGCCATCCGAGCTGTGTCCGGGCGTGCTGCATCGGGGGTGGCTGCATCCAATCTCGAGCAGGCAAGGTCACCGCTGGCAATTCATGTGCAATGGGCCTGGTCATTGACCGCAGGAGGTGTTGAATGAGCGCAGACACAAGCTCAGCCAACGCCTGGCTGATACGCTGGTTGTGGATGTTGCTCGGCACGGGGATGGTGTGCTGGGGTGGCCCCGTCTGGCCTGCCTATGTGGCCTGGGCTCGGGCCAACGAGTCTGTGCAACGGATGGAGCAGTTGGAAATGCAGGCACATGGGCAAGAGGCGGCAGAGCAGGCAACACCGGCAGGGGACGAAAAAACCGCGCAGGTGGCACCGACCAGTGAGATGGCCTTGTTGACCCAATGGCATGCCTTGCTCAGGCAGCACCACCTCACAGGGTGGCAGGGCCGACTCGGGGTGGTCGCCCCGGGTACGAGTGCAGAAAGCGGGCAAGCGCCAGCAGGTCTGGGGCCCGTATGGCGGCTGGAAGGCCCGGCCACTTACGGGCAAGGCGTGGCTTTGCTGCAGTCGCTGGCACAGGCGATGCGCGGGGTGGTGCTCACGCAGGTTCAGGCGCGGTATCGACCAGACTCGCCATGGCTGGAGTGGTCGCTGCAATGGCAATCTTCCGTGGGGCCACCCGCTCAGCGATGGGGTGTGCGGTGGCCGTCGATGCAGGGGGTCACAGGGGATCCATTTGCGGCAGATCGCTTATGGACAGCAGGCCGTGAGCCATCCACGCCCATGACGGCTTTGGAGATGACGGATCTGGTTTGGCCACAGGTCTCGTTGCGCGACTTGCGGCTGGCCGGTGTGCTGCTCAGCCCTTCGTCATCACAGGCGCTGATCGTTTCTTTCGCCCCTCGTCGCGAGGCTTCCCCCGAAGTTGGGCACGCCATCTCCGCTCAACCGACCTGGCGTTCGTTGCGGGTGGGTCAACGACTGGGGCAAGAACGCGCGAGGGTGCTGGCCATTGAGCCTCGTCGGGTGATGTTGCAAGCGTCCGGCCAATCTGCCGAGCTTCAGGGCGGGCAGGCAGACACCCCTGTGGTGCTGGAGTTGGCGGCCTGGTCGCCATCGCCATCCAACGGCGGACAGCCATGAGCGGGCCAGGATTCCCTCAATGCGAATGGCGCAATGGGTGGCATAGCAAGAGCGGCAAAAGCTTCCAACGGGTCTGCCATGCCTGGCGTGTTTTGATGGTCATCATGATGACCGTTTCGACCAGCCTTGCCAACCCTGGTCCCGAGGGGCAGGGGACCGACCCGGCCCCCGAACGCGACGTTGTCGAGTTGGCGTCGCCGGAATCCTCGCCATCCACCGCGCCCCGTCTGTCGATGCAGTTTCACGCTCTGGATATTCGGGCCGCATTGGCGGTCATCGCGGAGTTCGCCGGCGTCAACATCGTCACCTCCGACGCCGTGTCTGGTCACATCACCCTGCGGTTGCAGGACGTGGCATGGCCCGTGGCGCTGGAGACGATCTTGCGGGCCAAGGGGTTGGGGCAACGCCGTCAGGACGGGGTGATCTGGGTGGCCACGCGCGCTGAAATCACCGCCCGGGAACGACAAGACCATGAGCATCGGGCGGCACTGCATCAGCTCGAGCCCGTGCAGACCCGCTCATTTCAGCTCAATTACGCCAAGGCCGTGGATGTGGTGGCGCATCTGCTGTCGCCATCGGCGGGCGGCGCCTGGGGCGGCATGGGAGGTGCATCCAGTTGGGGCACGCCCTGGGCCATGGGTTCGGGCAGCGGCATGGGTGCAGCAGGTTGGACGTCGGGGTGGGGTGGAGGGGCTTCTGCCAACCCAGCCTGGGCCGCCTCGCCAGCAGGTGTGAGTGGCCATGCACCCGCGCTGTCGCCCGGGGCGGATGCCGCAGGCGCCATGGCTGGCCTGGCAGGCGGGCCGTCAGGCATGTCATTGACCGCACCCTGGGGCATGGGCAGTGGACGCAGCCTCAGTCATGGCGCGGCGTTCAGCCACGGGCATCCACGCTTTCTCAGCCCACGGGGTGTGGCATTGGCTGAGCCACGGACCAACCAGCTCTTTGTCACGGATGTGCCGTCTCGGCTGGATGCCGTGCAGCGCATGCTGGCACAAGTGGACGTGCCCTTGCGGCAAGTGATGATCGAGGCCCGCATTGTGGAGGCGGGAGACAGTTTTGCACGCAGCCTGGGCGCCAAACTGGCGACCGTGGATATGGCTGGTCAGCGCAGCCAGGCGGGCAACAGCTTGCCCACCGTCACCGCCAATACCCCGCTCATGGGACAGGCCGACAAGACCCCTGACATGAGCGGTCAGATCCTGAATCTGCCTGCCGCCTCGCTCGCCGGGCAGGACCCGGGTACCCTGGCCTATTCCTTTTTCAACGCCGCACGCACCCGCTTGCTGGCGGTGGAGTTGTCGGCGTTGGAAACCGAGGGGCAGGGACGTGTGGTGTCCAATCCGCGCGTGGTGACGGCTGATCAGGTCAAGGCCGTCATCGAGCAGGGGACCGAATTGCCTTATCAGGCCACCACCACCAGCGGCGCGCATTCCATCTCGTTTCGCAAGGCGAATTTGCGCTTGGAGGTCACCCCGCAGATCACGCCCGAAGGCGGCATCATCCTGGAGGTGGATCTCAGCAAGGACAGCGTGGGGCAGATGACGCCGGCCGGCTTTGCCATTGACACCAAACACCTGAGCACCCAGGTGCTGGTGGACGATGGTGGCACCGTGGTGATTGGTGGCATTTACGAAACCAGCGACACCGGGCAGGACGCACGGGTGCCCTGGCTGGGCCGCCTGCCGCTCATCGGGGCGCTGTTTGGCAACCAGCAGCTCAAGCGTCAGAAGCAGGAGTTGTTGGTGTTCCTAACCCCTAAAATGCTTCCCCAGCGTGCATCAGCACCTTAGGAAGGTTTGTCGTGTTGGTTTTGGTCGGGTTGCCCGGAAGTGGCAAGTCCACCGTGGGGCGTCAACTCGCCCGGCGGCTGAACATCCCCTTTGTTGATTCGGATCACGCCGTCGAGGAGCGTTTGGGCTGCTCGATCCGCGAGTATTTCGAGCGCGAGGGGGAGGACCGCTTTCGCGACATCGAGTCCGAGGTGCTCGATGACCTGACCCAGCACCACACAGGCGTGTTGGCCACCGGCGGCGGTTCGGTGCTTCGTCCTGTCAACCGCCAGCGTCTGCACGAGCGTGGCCGCGTGTTTTATCTGCGCTCCCTGCCCGAGGACGTGTTCCGGCGTTTGCGCCATGATCGCACCCGCCCCTTGCTGCAGGTGGCCGACCCGCTCAAGCGCCTGCGCGATCTCTTTGAGGCGCGAGACCCCCTTTACCGTGAGACCGCACACCACGTCATAGAAACCGGTCGACCCACCGTGGGGGCGCTGGTGCATCTCATCCTGTCCCATTTGGAGCTGTCCTCTGAACCCGACACCTCGGGTGCACCGTGACGGCCCGCCCTGAATTGCGTTAGCCATGACTGCCACCGCCACCTCCTCCGCTGCCCGTATCGAGATCGAACTGGGAGAGCGCAGTTATCCCATCCTCATCGGTGCCGGCCTGATCGATCAGGCATCCACCTGGGAAGGGCTGCCACGCGCGTCCACGGCGCTGATCGTCACCAATGAGGTCGTGGGGCCCTTGTACGCCGAGCGCGTTAAACGCGCCCTGCAACCCCATTACGCCCGTGTACTCACCGTGGTGTTGCCCGATGGGGAATCGCACAAAACCTGGGAAACCCTGAATCGCATTTTTGATGTCTTGCTGGGTGAGGCCTGCGACCGCAAGACCGTGCTGTTTGCCCTGGGGGGCGGTGTGATTGGCGACATGACCGGCTTTGCCGCTGCCTGCTACATGCGTGGCGTGCCGTTCGTGCAGGTGCCCACCACTTTGTTGTCCCAGGTGGATTCATCGGTCGGGGGCAAGACCGCGGTGAACCACCCGATGGGCAAGAACATGATCGGCGCGTTCTATCAGCCTGTGCGCGTGGTGTGCGATCTCGACACCTTGCAAACGCTGCCAGCACGTGAGCTCAGCGCCGGTCTGGCCGAAGTCATCAAGTACGGTCCGATTCACGACATGGCCTTCCTGGACTGGATCGAGGCCCAACTGCCCGCCTTGATGGCACGCGACGTCACCGCTTTGTCCTGGGCCGTGCAACGCAGTTGCGAGATCAAGGCCGAAGTGGTGGGGCAGGACGAACGTGAATCCGGCTTGCGAGCCATCCTCAACTTTGGCCACACCTTTGGCCATGCCATCGAAGCCGGGCTGGGCTTTGGCGTGTGGCTGCATGGCGAGGCCGTGGGCTGCGGCATGCTGATGGCCGCGCGTTTGTCGCAACGTCTGGGTCATGTGGATCAGGCGTTTGTGGATCGACTGGCGACCCTGGTGGGCCGAGCAGGCTTGCCCCTGGTGGGACCCGCCCTGGGGGCGTCCAGCTATCTGGAGCATATGCGGGTGGACAAGAAAGCGCAGAACGGCGACATCCGCTTTGTGCTGATCCAGCAGCCGGGCCAAGCTGTGGTGCAAGGTGCACCGGATGCGTTGGTGGCCGAGGTGATCGAGCAAAGTTGTCGGGCTTGAACCAGATGGATCTGGCCCCTTACGCCTGCGACCCCGCTCAAACCCGCGGGCGCCGTCATCCGGAACCGGATGCCCCCACGCGCAGCGCTTTCCAGCGGGACCGAGACCGCATCGTCCACTCCACCGCCTTTCGACGACTGGTCTACAAGACCCAGGTGTTTCTCAACCATGAAGGCGATTTGTTTCGTACCCGGCTGACGCACTCCTTGGAGGTGGCGCAGCTGGGGCGGTCCATCGCCCGCGCCCTGGGGCTGAACGAGGACCTGGTGGAGGCCATCGCCTTGGCGCATGACCTGGGCCACACGCCCTTTGGCCACGCGGGTCAGGATGTGCTCAATGAATGCATGGCCGAGTACGGTGGCTTTGAACACAATCTTCAAAGCCTGCGGGTGGTGGATGAACTGGAGGAGCGCTACCCCGCGTTCAACGGTCTGAACCTGTGCTTTGAAACGCGCGAAGGCATCCTCAAACATTGCTCGCGGCGCAACGCGCTGGCTTTGAGTGCCCTTGAACCCGGTGGCGTGGCTCAACGTTTTCTGGACAACACCCGCCCCAGTCTGGAAGCGCAGCTGTGCAACCTGGCCGACGAGATTGCCTACAACGCGCACGACATCGATGACGGTGTTCGTTCCGGGTTGCTGAATTTGTCGCAGCTGCATGAACTGGAATTGGTGGAGCGCTACCGCCGTCAAACGCTGAGCGAGTATCCTGCGTTGCAGGGACGTCGTTTGCTGTATGAAACTATCCGGCGCATGTTGAGCGATCAGGTGTACGACGTCATCGACGCCACGCGGGCGGCGATTGCGCAAGCGGGCGCGGACTCGCTGGAGGCTGTGCGAGCGGCACCTGCACTGGTGTGTTTCAGTACCCAGATGCGCGAGCAGTCGCGTGAACTCAAGCGCTTTTTGTTTGCCAACTTGTACCGGCATCCCCAGGTGATGCAGACCACCGATCAGGCCCGGCAAGTGGTGCGTGATTTGTTTTCGGCCTATGTGCAACGTCCCCAAGAAATGCAGGCGGACTTCGCTCGTCGGCAGGACACGCCGCAGGCCGTGGCCGATTACATCGCCGGCATGACGGACCGTTTTGCCGCGCGTGAACATGCCCGCCTGACCGGCCAGCAGGTGCTGGCATGACCGCGCATCGGGCATCGGCCTGGCTGGTGATCTGGGTGGGCGTGAGTGCGGCCCTGCACGTGGGCAAATTGCCGCCCACCTTGCCGGTGTTGCGTGAGCAGTTGGGCATGTCGCTGGTGCAAGCCGGTTTTCTGCTCTCCATGGTGCAAACCGCGGGCATGTTGTTGGGTGTGCTGGTGGGGTTGGGGGCAGACCGCCTGGGGTTGCGCCGTTGCATGCTGCTGGGGGTGTTGCTGCTGAGTGGGAGCAGTCTGGCGGGTGGAGGCGTCAACGATGTTCATACCTTGCTGGTGTTGCGTGCGTTGGAAGGACTGGGGTTTTTGATGGCCTCCATGCCGGCGCCAGCACTCATTCGTCGTCTGGTTGAGCCCGCGCAATTGCAGCGCATGATGGGCTATTGGGGTGCCTACATGCCATTGGGTACGGCGATGGCCTTGTTGCTGGCGCCCTGGGTGATTGGCCTGAGTGGCTGGCCCATGCTGTGGTGGGGCTTGGGCATCTGGCTGTTGCTCAGTGGCGCAATGGTGTGGTGGTGGGTGCCGCCTGACCCACCGGTTGTTGGCGTGGGGACCGCCGTGAATCCTTGGCGCAAGCGTCTGCACAGCGTGTTCACACACCGCGGGCCCTGGTTGGTGGTGTTGTCCTTTGCGGTGTATTCCGGCCAATGGCTGGCCATCATCGGATTTTTGCCGACCATCTACGCGCAGATGGGGCTGAGCATTGCCACGGGAGGAACGCTCACGGCGGTGGTGGCGGCGGTCAACATGGGCGGCAATATTCTTTCCGGCCGCTTGCTCAGTCGAGGAGTCGCGCCGCCCGCGTTGTTGCGCTTTGGTTTTGGTGCCATGGGAGTCGGCGCGTTCCTGGCCTTTGCCCAGTGGCAGGGTTGGCATCTGCCCGCCGTTTTGCAGTTTCTCAGCGTGCTGTGCTTTTCCGCCATGGGCGGGGTGATTCCAGGCACGTTGTTTTCCTTGGCCGTGCGGTTGGCGCCCAGCGATGACACGGTGGCCACCACCGTGGGATGGGTTCAACAGTGGTCTTCCATTGGGCAGTTTGCCGGTCCACCGCTGGTGGCCTGGATGGCGGCGGCGGCGGGTGGGTGGCAGTGGACCTGGGTGGTGACGTGCAGCTTCTGCCTGCTGGGGTGGTGGCTGGCAGGGCAGTTGCGCACCTTGTTGAATCAAATGACCAGGTCTTCTGCATGAGCACTCTCGGCCCTCCTACTTTTAAGCTCGACCTTCCATCCCCGATCCCCGAGGATGGCTTCACCCTTGTGCATGAAGACGTGCGTCACTGGTTGGTGCAAGCTGTCATTGGTTTGAATTTGTGTCCGTTCGCCAAGGCCGTGGTGGTGCATGACCGTTTGCGTGTACGCGTGAGCAACGCACGTGAGCCCGCGTTGCTGCTGCAAGAACTGCAAGAAGAATTGGAGCGGCTGGTGGCTAGCCCCATCGAGCAGGTGGAAACGACCTTGCTGGTGGCGCCATGGATTTGCCCGGATTTCCTGGACTTCAATGACTTGGTGGGGGACGCGCAAGACCTGTTGTCATCACTCGGACTGGAGGGCGAATTGCAGATCGCAGACTTTCATCCGCGTTACCAATTTGCCGGCACGCTGGAACAAGACCCGGGCAATCTCACCAATCGTGCGCCCTATCCCATTTTGCATTTGCTGCGTGAGGAAAGCATTGATCGTGCGGTGGCGTCCACGCCCGACGCCGCCACGATTTATGAACGCAACATCGCGTTGCTGGAACGCATGGGTCAAGCGGGTTGGGATGAACTGGGTATTCGCACGCGCTGTCCGTATCACGATGCGCCAAAGGATGAGGCATGAAACGCAAGATGTCCAACCCGCCAGTCACGGCACGTGCCAACGAGGTGCCCGCCTTGCCCGAGGAAGTGCGGGCGGGGCAGTCGGTGGGTTTGTTGCAGCGGCTGCACATCCTCACTCGCGAAGGTCGGCTGAATCAGGATTCGCGTCGCAAACTCAAGCAGGTGTATCACCTGGTGGGCTTCATCGAGAAGCCTTTACAGGCGGTGCTGGAGGCACGACAAGCCGCAGGCGACCTCTCTCCCATCACGCTGGTGGACCACGGTGCGGGCAAGTCATATCTGGGATTCATTTTGTACGACTTGTTCTTTCGCCCCAAGCAGCAAATTCTGGGGCACTCGGTGGGCGAAGTCATTGGCATCGAAACCCGAGCCGAGCTGGTGAACTCCTCCCAGGCTTTGGCGAGTGAGCTTGGCTTTGAGGGCATGCGGTTCTTCAACCTGAGTGTGCAGCAGGCTTTGAATGACGAACGTTTGCCAGCGCAGGTGGACATGGTGACAGCGCTGCACGCCTGCGACACCGCCACCGACGATGCCATTGCGTTTGCGCTGGCACATCGCGCGCGCCACTTGGCGCTGGTGCCGTGCTGTCAGGCCGAGGTGGCTGCTTCTTTGCGCGAACACAAGGCCCTGGATCTGGCGCGCACGCCGCTGGCCGAGTTGTGGCGGCATCCTTTGCACACACGTGAAATGGGTAGCCAGGTCACCAACGTCTTGCGCTGCTTGTATCTGGAGGCGATGGGTTATCAGGTGACGGTCACGGAACTCGTCGGATGGGAGCACAGCCTCAAGAACGAATTGATCGTGGCGCGCTACACCGGGCAGCGCAAGCGAAGCGCCGCTCAGCGTTTGAGGGCCTTGCTGGCTGAATTTGGCTTGCAGGGCTTGGAGCCCTTGCGTTATCCGGGGTTGCCGGCCCCAACCGAAGCGGGCGACTCACCCACAACGCCAGGTCAGGGCGCCTGAGCCGAAGTCATCTTTTGATCCGGGGCGCAAGCCTCCATGCAGACCGGGGTTTGGGCATGTCCCGAGGCGCCTCCTCTATCATCCGGCCATGGCCCGCCTCCCACGATTGACCGTCACGGATTACCCGCACCACGTGATATTGCGTGGTAACAACCGTCAGGCCATTTTTCGTGACGACGCAGATCGCCGCCTGATGCTGGACTTGCTGGAGCAGCATGCACGTGCGCAAGGCGTGGACATCCATGCCTATGTCCTCATGGACAACCACCTGCATCTCCTCGTGACCCCCCGACGTGAGCGCGCGCTGCCTTTCATGATGCAAGCGGTGGGACGTACTTATGTACGCACCTTCAACCAGCGCCATGGCCGAACCGGCACGCTGTGGGAGGGTCGTTACCGCTCCACGCTGATTCAGACCGAGCGGTATTTGTTGGCGTGCATGGTGTACATCGATCTGAACCCGGTGCGCGCCGGGATGGTGTCTCAACCCTTGGAGCACCTGTGGTCCAGCCATGGCCACTACATCGGGCAACGGGTGGATCGCCTGATCACCCCGCACTCGCTGATCTGGACCCTGGGCAACACCCCTTTCGCCCGCGAGGCCGCGTACGCCGAATTGGTGCATGCAGGGCTGAATGAAGACCAGGCGCGTGCATTGACCCAATCCGCGCTTAGCGGTTGGGCATTGGGGGAGGCCACGTTTGTGGCAAATTTGCAAAAACAAACCGAGCGCCGTGTGCTCAAAGGTCGCGCCGGCAGACCGTTTTCTCGTCGAAATCCCTCTCCATCTTCGAACTGAGCGCCAAGCATGAGATGAATGAGGGGTTAAATGTACTCAAAAGAACTATTTTTAATCCGTCCCCAAATAATGAGATTTTGTGAAATTCAGAAATTAATTGGAATCTGACCCCAATTATTTTGCTTGGCATTCATGTTGCAGTGCACTATGCTTCGTGTCCCGCTGAAATTTGAAGGAGTGCGCCATGACGACGGCTGCCGAGAAAGAACATTTGCAGAGCCACGGTTTGTATGCTGCCGACCAGGAGCATGACGCCTGTGGCGTGGGTTTTGTGGCGCACATCAAGGGGCAGAAGAGCCATGCCATTGTGGGGCAGGCGCTCAAGATTCTGGAAAACCTGGATCACCGGGGCGCCGTGGGCGCCGACAAGCTGATGGGGGATGGCGCGGGCATCCTGATTCAGTTGCCCGATGCGCTGTACCGTGAAGAAATGGCCAAGCAGAGGGTGACTCTGCCGCCCATGGGCGAGTATGGCGTGGGCATGATTTTCCTGCCCAAGGAGCACGCGTCGCGTCAAGCCTGCGAGCAGGAAATGGAGCGCGCCATCCAGGCCGAAGGCCAGGTGCTGCTGGGGTGGCGCGATGTGCCGGTCAACCTCGAGATGCCGATGTCGCCCACCGTGCGCGAAAAAGAGCCGGTCATTCGCCAGGTCTTCATTGGCCGCGGCAGTGATGTCATCGTGCAGGATGCGCTGGAACGCAAGCTGTACGTCATCCGCAAGACGGCCAGTGCCGCCATCCAGAACCTGCAGCTCAAGCACAGCAAGGAATACTACGTGCCGAGCATGTCCAGCCGCACGATCATCTACAAGGGTCTGCTGCTGGCGGATCAGGTGGGCACCTACTATCTGGACTTGCAAGACCAGCGCTGCGTGTCGGCCCTGGGCCTGGTGCACCAGCGCTTCTCCACCAACACCTTCCCCGAGTGGCCGCTGGCCCACCCGTACCGCTATGTCGCCCACAACGGCGAGATCAACACCGTCAAGGGCAACTACAACTGGATGAAGGCGCGCGAAGGCGTGATGTCCTCGCCGGTGCTGGGCGCCGACCTGCACAAGCTGTACCCCATCAGCTTTGCCGACCAGTCCGACACCGCCACCTTCGACAACTGCCTCGAGCTGTTGACCATGGCCGGCTACCCCATCAGCCAGGCCATGATGATGAT
>VEQI01000055.1 GCA_018883305.1 Limnohabitans sp.
GTCAAAGAGGCCGCCGGAACGCTGGACCGTGTGCGTGGCCGCTTCCTCCAACAAGCGAGGATGACCGAGGTGGATGACCGAGAACCAGGCCTTGCCCCGCGTGATGCCGGTGTAGATCAACTCGCGCGTGAGCACGGGTTGGGGTTCTGGGGGGAGCAGCAAGGCGCAGTGCTCAAACTCCGACCCCTGCGATTTGTGAACCGTCAACGCATAAACCGTCTCCACCGCGTGCAATCGGCTGGGCAGCACCCAGCGAACGGGTGCGTTCGCCTCATGGGTGGGGAAGGCCACCCGCAAGCCCCAGTCGCGTTGACCCGACCCAGCCTGGTCCACGGGGCAGGGCAACGTGATGCCGATGTCACCGTTCATCAGCCCCAGTGTGTAGTCATTGCGCGTGATGATCACAGGTCGACCCGCGTACCAGGGGCCGGCCAGATCAATCAGATGATGTTTCTTCAGGATGGCCTCGATGCGCGCGTTCAGGCCACTCACGCCAGCGGGCCCATGACGCAGGGCGCACAACAGTTGAAAACGTCCGTGGGCGGCCAGCACGTCCAGGGCCCAGCGGTCCCATTCGGTGCGCTCGGCTTCCAGGGCGGGGCGTTGCTGGTGCAGGTGTTGAAGATACCGGGCCAGGCCTTGCGGGCCGCCGTCATCCACCATCGGGCCCAACACCACGGCGTCCAGTCGGTCGTCGTCCACCGTGGGGAAATGGTGCGCGCGGATATCTGCGTAACCTTCGGACCAGACACGTTGAATGGCGGCTGTGTCGCCTGCGTTGACCGCATTGGCCAACTGGCCAATGCCACTGTGTTGATCAAAACGATGACTGTGTCTGAGCATGACCAGGTGCTGGTCCAGCGCCGTGCCTTGCGGGTCTTGCAGCTCGGCCGGAATCAACTGGCCGGTCATGGCTTGCATCCATGTCACTTGCGCAGGTGTGTAGTGCCCCGCTGCAGCTCGCTGGCACAACTCGCCCAGCACGGAGCCCGCTTCCACCGAAGCCAGCTGGTCTTTGTCGCCCAGCAGCACCAGGCGCGCGGCGGGCGGGAGCGCTTGCATGGTGGCGGCCATCATGTCGAGGTCCACCATGGAGGCTTCGTCGATCACCAGCACATCCAGTGCCAGGGGGTGACGGGCGTCGTGACGGAACAGTCGGGAATCGGGACGGGAGCCCAGCAAGCGGTGAAGCGTGCTCACCTCCGATGGGATGTGCTGGCGTACCAGAGCATCGGCGGGGTTGGCGTCGGGCAATTGATGCAGCGCGTAACCGATGGACTGCTTCAGCCGGGCAGCCGCCTTGCCAGTGGGGGCAGCCAGCCGAATCACTAACGGCCGATACGGATCCTGTGCCAGCGCCAGACGTTGCAGCAGGGCCAGCAGGCGCACCACGGTGGTGGTCTTGCCGGTGCCTGGTCCGCCGGTAATGACGCTGAAGGCACTGCGCACGGCCACAGCACACGCGATTTTTTGCCAATCAGGCATGAAGGTGGACGAGGGGGGAAAGAGCTCGTTCAACCCGGCTTGAACCTGGGCGGGCGGCAGGGTTGCTGCGAGGGTGTCTCCCAAAGCCAGACGCTGGCGGATGGCGGCTTCCACAGATCGCTCAGCTTGCCAGTAGCGGCGCAGGTACAAGCGATGGCCTGTCAGGACCAGCGGCGTGCGCCCTGGTCCTGCACTCACCAGGGCGGGGTGTTGCAACGTCTCTCGCCAGGCGGTGAGGGACAGATCGGTGAGCAGGTCAGCCGGTTCCAGCACAGGCAGCTCAGCGGAGGCTGCCATGCGTGAGGGCGGCAAGGCCAGCGTTTCCTCGGGCTGTCCAAGAGTGAGTGCCAGATCCAGGCAGACGTGGCCACGACCCAGTTGATGACTGACCAGGGCCGAGGCCAGCAGCAAGGGCGCAGGGGCATCGGGCACTTCGGCGTGGAAAAAACGCGCCAGAGCCAGATCAATGTCACGCAGCCAGCGGTGCGTCACCCATTGCTCCAGCAGGTGGAACAAGGCCGGGACATCACGCAGGGGATGGCTCATCGCGGCGTGCCTCCCTGCCCGGAAAAGAGTTGATCCAGCGTGTGCATCAAGGCCAGGGGCGGACGTTCAAAGTGCACGCCCGCCGTGGGTGCGGCAATGCCGCGCACAAACAGGTACACCGCACCACCCACGTGACAGTCGTAGTCGTAATCGGGCAAGCGGGATTGCAGCAGGCGGTGCAGTGCAAACAGGTACAGGACGTACTGCAGGTCGTAGCGGTTGGCCCGAATGGCGGCTTCCATGGCTTGTGGGGTGTAGGCCGATTCGTCCTCACCCAACCAGTTGGATTTGTAGTCGGCCACGTAGTAACGGCCATCGTGTTCAAAGACCAAGTCCATGAAGCCTTTGAGCATGCCCGTGAGGGAGTCCGGGGCCAGACGGGGGCGCGGGCGGCCCGACAGCGTGTGCGCCACCACGGCGTCGTCCAGGGCTTGCAGGTCGAGCTGTTGCGTTTCTATCCAGAACTCCATTTCCGCGCGGGCGGTGTCCACCTCACACAGTCGAAGGGCGCCGCCGTCCACAGGCAATGGCGTGGTGAGCAACTGCGGTAGCCAGTCACACAGTGGGTCCACCCAGGCGGTCCATCGGTGTGCCACGCAACGCTGGGTGATCCAGGCGCGCAAGGCGTCGGGTTGCTTCAGCACGGTCTGAAAACCCGCCCGCGCACACCACTCCAGCAGGTCATGCAAAAAAGTGCCTGGTTGGGCGCCTTTGGGGAATTGGTGCATCGGATGGCTCAAGCGCGCGCGGGGCGCCTGGCTGGAACGCGTGTCGGGCAGCGGCCGTTCCAGCTGACCTTCCAACCAGTTCTCGGCCTGCGCGGAGTCCTCTGTCCAAGAGGCGCCTGGGGTGCGTTGCCCGCCGATGGGCAGACCCGAGTAGCTGCTGATCCACCAGTGCTCACGCGCTGCACGTCGAGGGCGGCAGGCCTGGCCCGGGTCTGTCGTGGACACCGCTGCCTGAAAGCGTGTGAACGTCACCGCACGCGCTTGCTGGACCAGCAGGTCGGGTTGGCCTTGCGCAAATGCTTGCACGCCTTGCATGAATGCCGTGGGCGGCGTGTCCTTCAGGCCCATGAGATGGCCCATGGCACTCACCCCCAGGGTATCCAACGGCGCCAGGCCCAACCAGGTGTGATGACGCGCCCGCGTGAGCGCGACATAGAGTTTGCGCAAGTCTTCGCCCAGGCGTTCCTCATCCGAGCGCGCCAGGCCGTCTTCATCGGGTGTCAGGCTGATGTGCGGCACACCGTCGTCGTCATGCCAGGTGAGGGGCACGTCGCTGTCTTTGGTGGGTCGGGTGGCGCAGATGAAAGGCAGCATCACCACCGGATATTCCAGCCCTTTGGATTTGTGAATGGTGACCACTTGGATCAGGTGGGCATCGCTTTCCAGACGCAGCTGCTTGTCATCCGTGCCGCCCCTAGGCTGCTGGATATGTTCGGCCAAAAAGCGTATCAAGGCGTGCTCGCCCTCCAGGGTGAAGCTGGCTTGTTGCAGCAACTCGGCCAGGTGCAGCAGGTCGGTGAGGATGCGCTCGCCACTTTGTCCGCGCAGATCGGCCTCTTGCCCGAGCAGACGCTGAGGGCAGTGGAAATCGATCAGGATGCGCCGAATCATGGGCAGCACGCCTTGCTGACGCCACAGGACCTGGTAGCCCTGAAACTGCAACAGCCGGCTTTCCCAGGCCGTGTCGTCGCGGTGCAGTGCTTCCAGTGCCGGAAAGTCCAGGCCCAGCGATGCCGTGGACAAGGCTGCTTTCAGCAAGCGGTCATCGGTGGGGTTAGCGCAGGCCATCAGCCAGCGGTAGATCTCAGTGGCCTGCGGCGTTTCATACACCGTGTCTTTGTCGGAGAGATAGACCGAGCGTAAGCCACGCCGCGCCAGCGCGCTGCGCATGCGGTTGGCTTCCTGTCGATTGTTCACCAGGATGGCGATGTCGCTGGGCAGCAAGCGTTGCCAGCCGCGCTGGGGGTCGCTGAAGCCCGCCGCACCGGCCTGGCCTTGTTCAAGCCAGTCCACCAGTTGCGTGGCACAGATCTCCGCCATCTGATCGATATAGCGCTCTTTGGACAATTTGCCCTCGTGCGGCAGCACGTTCAAGGCCATGGCCGCCACGGGTGCCCCTTGGACCTGGAAGCTCGATGTCAGACCTTTGGCATTCACCGGTTTGAACGGCACCGGGTTGAGTCCGTGTCTACGGAACAGGAAGGCGCCCTGGCTTTGCGGATCTTGTTCCACCCGGTTGAAGCAGTGGTTGGTGGCATTCACCAAGGCTTGCGAGGAACGATGGTTGGTCCCCAGCGTGTGCAAGTGCGGACCCACCGCAGCGCGGGCTTTCAAGTAGGTGTGGATGTCCGCGCCGCGAAACGCATAAATGGCCTGCTTGGGGTCGCCAATCAGGATCAGCGCACGGTCTTCGTGCGACTGGGACAGTTCGTAGATGCACTCGAAGATCTGGTATTGAACCGGGTCCGTGTCCTGGAACTCATCGATCAGGGCCACGGGGAATTGCTGTCGAATGATCTCTTTCAATCGCGTGCCGTGTTCACCATTCAACGCCGCATGCAGGCCACGCAGCAGATCGTCAAACCCCAGTTGTGAGCGGCGTCGCTGCGTGGCGTCAAATTCGGTGGCGATCCAGCGTGCGGCATGGCTGAGCAAACCGATGCGTGGCTCGGGCAGTTGCTTCAGGGCCTCGCGCAGAGGCGTCATTGCGTGAAGCGCTGGATGATCCAGCACCGGTGCCTCTCGCCACGCATCAGCCATGCCGGTGGGGGTGAGGCGGTTCCAGGCCGCTTCCGAGAGTTCCAGGGTGGTTTGATCGGAGGTGGCCCAGGTGCGAATGGCGTTCAGCCAATCGGTGTAGGAGGATGACCGCAGTTTGGTGCCATTGAATCGCTTGTGAGTTTTGGCGTCATCAAGCAAGCTTTGCAATTCATCGGCCCAGGCAGGCCAGGGCGCTTTGAGTTGCTGCAGGGTTTGCGCTTGCTCGCGCTGGCATTGGGCCAGCAGATCCACCGGGCTGGCGACGTCGGGCAGTTGGTGGATGTGATCCCACAGCGGACGCACGGCGTCTTCCAGCGCCTGGGGGCTGGCCCACTCGACGGCGACCTGGGCCATGGCTGCTGTTGTGAGGGGGTAATAAAAGCGCCGCCAATAATCGCGCACCACTTCCGAGCGCAAGTCGCTGGGGTCGGTCTCCAGGGTCTGGTTGAACAGGCTCAGGCTGTCAAACGCATGCTCATGCAACATGCGGTTGCACCAGCCATGAATGGTGGAGACGGCAGCCTCGTCCATCCACTCCGCCGCCACTTCCAGTTTGCGTGCGCAGGTGGGCCAATCAGCGGGCGTGTACTGACTGCGAAGTTCATGCAGCAAGTCCTCGCCGTCTGGTGCGGTGATCTGCGCTGGGTCTATCCTGAAGTAGGTGGCGGCTTGCGACAATCGGGCGCGGATGCGGTCGCGCAACTCCTGAGTGGCGGCCTCGGTGAAGGTCACCACCAGGATCTCTGGCGGTGTCAAGGGCCGACCATGCGCCGTGTCTGTCGTGCCATGGCCCAGGACCAGGCGGACATAGAGCATGGCAATCGTGAAGGTTTTGCCGGTGCCGGCGCTGGCTTCGATCAGATGACAGCCGCGCAAGGGCATGCGCAGCGGATGCAACGGGTCCGAGTCGGGGTGCATCTGCCAGGCAACACTCATTCGACCCCCTTGTCTGCGCCGACGCTGCCGCGCAAAGGCGCATACAGCGTTTCACACCATTGAGTGAAGGCGCCATCAGACCACAATGCTTCGAAGCTGGGGTAGGTGCGCAGCAGGTAGGGACTGCGCTGGGCTTCGCCTTCGCTGAAGTAGCCCGGCTCATACTGGCTGCGAGCATGGCTCACCGCTTTGTGGGTGCAGGCGTCCAACGGGCCTTGCGTACGCTGACCATCCTTGGCCAGCCACGCAAAACCGGTGTTGACGGCCAGCGGCAGTGGCTGACACAAGCCCTGGAGATACGCGGCCACCAGGGCATGAAATTGTTGGCGCGCCCAGGCTGGGTCCAGGGGGCGAATTGGCACACTGCCGTTCTTGCCAACCACCTGGCTGGCCACTTGATGTCCGTTCACATGGGCGGCCAGGTGCTGCACCCAGGCATGCAGCACTTTGTCCAGACGGTAATGTTGATCCTTGCTGAGCAGTGAACTGGCGTTGAGCTCAATGCGTTGCCACTGCGCATGCGTGCCGTGGCGATGCGTGATCAGGCCTTGGACGCGAATGCTTTGGCCCTGCACGTCCAATGTCTGATCAAACACCTCGTCTTCCAGGGTGCCGGGCCAGGCATGGAGCGCCTCGCGGTACTGCGTCAACATCTCGTCCAGGGGCGCGGTCAACTGCTGCTGCGTGAGCGCGGCCATGGCACCCAGGGGTAATTCGCCGCGGCGCTGGAACCTGGCGAGCTGTCGTTCCACGGCCTGCATCTCGTCCTCGCCCCGCCACCAGGCGTCCTGGCGAACCTGGATCAACGCCTCCTGCAATACCCACTGATTCAGGGCGTCCAGCGCAAAAGGCTCCTGGTCCTGGCTGGTCACATCGTCGATGTCCAGGGCAATGCGCAAGCGTTCGCGGTAGAAGGTTTTCACCGGGTGCTTGAGAAACTCGGCCAACTGAGACAGCGAGATGGGCTGATCCAGGACGGGCATGGACAACGGTGTGAAAGCCTGGGTCGTGGCGTGAGTCACTGGCAAAGGCGTTGAGCGTTCCCATTCGCGTGCGTAGGTGAACAGCGCGTGCGTGTCGGGTGAGGTGCCAAAGTAGTCCGGGCTGAAGGCTTGCAGCTTGTGCTCGATGGTCAGGGACCGTACGAGGGCTGCTGGATCGGTTGAGTTGGCCAGCCGCCAGCCGCTGGTCAGGTGATCCCTCAACTGGTTCACCAGCACGCAGGCCGGTCGATCGGTGTTGTCCTGAATGCTTTTGCCCACCCAGCTGATGTGCAACCGTTCACGCGCGGACAGCAAGGCTTCCAGGAACAGGTAGCGGTCGTCTTCGCGTCGAGAGCGGTCACCCGGACGCAGCTCGCGCGCCATGAGGTCGAAGTCCAGCGGCGGGCGTGCGCGTGGAAACTCGCCGTCGGCCATGCCCAGCAGGCAGACCATGCGAAACGGGATGGCGCGCATGGGCATGAGCGTGGCGAAGGTGAGTTGCCCGGCCATGAACCGTTGCGCAAGCTGCGGCTGATCCACCTGGGCCAGCCAGTGATCGCGCACCACCCCCAGGGGCAGGGCTTCGTCGAGTTGCGCCACCGCACAGGCTTGCAGCCAGGTGTGCAGGCTGTCGTGCAGCTTGATCACCAAGGCGGCGTCATCGGGGGCGTTCGTGTCCAGGAAATCGGACAGCAGGGATTGCAGACGTTCACCCCAGACGGTGGGGGTGGCCGGGCTGGACAGGGTCTCCACCAGGGTTTCCAGCGCGTGCAGCAAACGGGCCAGGGGCCCCACCAGCTCGGCCTCCAGACCAGCCACCTCGGCCAGCGGCTCGATGTCGTGCCAGTCCTGATCGGTGCGTTGCGTGGGATCGCCGCCCACGGCATAGCCCAGCAGCATTTGCCGCAGCCCATGTTGCCAGGTGTTTTGGTCGCCGGCGTTTTCCATGAACGGCTGGCGGTGCTGGGCATTCAGGCCCCAGCGAATGTGTGCTTGCTGTATCCAGCGGCGCAACAGCGGCAAGCTGTCGGCGTCGATGCCAAAACGCTCGCGCACGGCACGCACGTCCAGCAAATCCATCACCTCGCTGACCGTTAGCCGTGATGATGGCAGGTTGAGCAGGAACTCCAGCGCAAAGACCACCGGGGCTTGATGCCGTTGTGCACGGTCGGTGATGGAAAAAGGGATATACCGTGCATCGGTGGTCGGGATCTGGCCAAACACGGCTTCAATGTGCGGGGCGTATTGATTGACGTCCGGCACCATCACGATGACATCGCGCGGGCGTAAGGAATCGTCCGCGTTGAAGGCGGCCAGCAACTGGTCGTGCAGCACTTCCACTTCGCGCTGGATACTGTGCACCACATGAAAACGCAATGATCGGTCCTGGGCGGGCTGAACTTCGGGCCACTGTGCACGCGTCTCATGAACGCTGCGCAATTGCAGGATGTCTTCCTGCAACTGATTCAACAGCGAGGGACGGTCCGAGACGACAGGGCTCTGAAACAGGTCGATGCGATGGCCCAGGGCTGCGAAGCGTGGCTGGTAATCACCCGGTTGGTCGGCTTCATCCACAAAGCGGATGTAGTCCCGACCCTGTTTGCCCCAGGCGGCCAGCAAGGGATGTGCGTGCAGATGCAAAGCTTCATCGGTCATCTGCGCGGGCATGCCCGGCTTGCGTGCATGGCGTCCCGAGGTGCGGCGGGCCAGGTCCTGGGCACTGAGCAGGTCAGCCCAATAGTGCTGGCACGGGTTGTGTACGCACAGCAGGACCTGGGAAAAACGGGCGATGGCGCGCAAAACCTCCAGGGTTTGGCTGGGCAGAGACGACAGGCCAAACACCGAGACGCGGCGCGGCAGCAGCGCAGGTCGCGTTGGCAGCTTGGCCATGCGGTGCAGAAATTGTTGATGCACCACCGCACGACTGGTCTGGCTGTCTTGGCCGGCATCGGCTAGCAGCGCGCGCCACAGCAAGGCTTGCCAGCGCTGGGTGGGCATCAGCGCGTGGGTCTGGCCATGCAAATCCGGCAACACATCGCGACCCTGCGACCAGGCGTCCAGCCAATCGGCACGGAAGACCTGGTATTGGTCGAACAAGTCGGCAATTTTTTCGGCCAGTTGATGACGCTTGCGCAACTCGATGTCGTCTTGCAAAAACGCAGCCAGTGGCTCGTACCCCGCTTGGTGAACCAGCGTGGGCAACAGGCGCATCAGGCGCCAGATCAGCAGCGGCTTGTCAAACGGCAGGATGTCTGGCACGGCGTCGCGCCCCAACACCGCCCGATAGACCTGCCACGTGAAGCTGGAGGGCAGCAGCATGTCGAACGCCGCGGCAATGCCGCAGCCGGCATCGGCCGTGGAACCCGCATGGGCGGCCAGCCCCAATTTGAGCCATTGGGCAATGCCGTTGCTCTGCACCAGCAGCGTTTCATTCTCCAGGGGGGCCAGGGGATAGGCCTTGAACCAGTCCACCAGCAATTGCTTGAGCAATTCGGGCTGGTTGCCATGGATGACCATGAAGCCGCTGGCGAGGGTGCTGTGCTTCATGGTCATGAGGGAGAGATCAGGCTAGGGGTGTCGGTGGTGAACCGACACATCATATTCAAACCCGGCCGCCTGTCGGGCCGGGGAATGTCCAAAGGGCATCGACGCTTTAGAACTGGACCTTGTCACCCTCGGCCATGGGGACCAGGTTGGTCAGGGCGCCCTTCATGGCGTTTTGAAATTCGGCCAGAGTGCCCTTGGTCAGCGGGTTGGAGTTGTAGTGCATGGGGATGACAGCCTTGGGCGTCAGCCAGTTCTTGACGGCAAAGGCGGCGTCTTCCGGGTCCATGGTGAAGTTGCCGCCAATGGGCATCAGCACCAGGTCGGGCTTGTAACGGTCGTTGATGAACTTCATGTCGCCAAACAGGCCGGTATCGCCCATATGCCAAATCTTGAAACCGTTTTCCATCTCGATGATGTAGCCCACCGCCTCACCGGCCGGATGGGACTCCAGCTTGCCGGTGGTCGGGTTGTTGAAGACCAGCAGGGAGGAGTGCTCGGCCGCCACGGCGGTCACCTTGATACCGGGCAAGGGTGTGACGTGGCCGGTCTTGTTGAAGCGATGGCCCAGGTTGGCAGGCAGCATGCCCAGGGTGATCAGTGGAGTGACCATGTCGGCCGGGCCGTAGAGCACGGTGTTGTTCAGCTTGGCAATGGCTGGCGCGTCACCGATGTGGTCCACGTGTGCATGGGTGACCAGCAACAGGTCCACTTTGCCCAGGGCGCTGAGGTCGGTTTTGTAGGGGGCCGGTGTCTTGGGACCGCCAGACAACCACGGGTCGATGACGATGGTCTTTCCGCCTGGCGTGGTGATGCGGAACGAGGCCTGTCCCAGCCAGAGCAACTCGGTCTTGCCCGTGGCCGTTTGCGCCTGAGCGGTAGCGCCCAGCAGGCTGGCGGCCATCAGGCCGGTGGTGACGGCTGTTTTCAACCATTTTGAAATGTTCATCGGTGTGTCTCCTGAGGGGGTCAAAGAATGGGCCATCTTAGAGGGGGTGTGCCAGTGCGGTATCAGGGGTTGCGAGCAGGGGAGCCGAATGGAGGGTTATTGGGAAGGGATGATCAGGGGCAACCCAAAAGCTGGACATTTGATGTTGCCGATTCCGGGAAGACGGAAAATGTTTGCGACAATGTCCCCCGCAACACTCGCCCGAGTGGTGAAATTGGTAGACACAGCGGACTTAAAATCCGATATGTGTCTATACTTGACAATGACTTGCGTTGATGTGCGTAAGTTGGTGCGTAGTCATCAGTTCAAGACCGAGGTACATCATGGGATCAATCGTCAAAGAGAGCGTGAACCGGGGTGGCAAGCAAGTCACTCGCTACCGTGCTCACGTCCGCCGCGCTGGATTCAAGTCACAGTCCAAGTCGTTCTACTCGCATGCAGAGGCCAAGGCCTGGCTGCGCAATGCAGAGTCGGATGCCGAACAGAAGAAGGACCAGGACAAAGGCATCTATCGATTCTCTGCCGTGGCAGATCTGTTTGCAAAGACTCCCCCCCGCCGTGGTACCAAGTTCTGGAGTCCGACCCACTTGGGTTACTGGGAAGAGCAATTCGGTACCCGCGACATCAAGACCATCACGCGCGCCGACATCAATGTGTCCCTGGCCGCTTTGCAAGTCAAAAAAGTGGAGCGCCGCACGATCACCGGGCAGATCAAGCAGACCGAAAGGCCCATCTCCAGCAGCACTGCCAATCGCTACCTGGCCAGCTTGTCGAGCTTGTTCAACTTCGCGCTGGACGCTGGCCTGATCGATCGTCACCCGATCAAAGGCGGGCAGGTCCGCAAGCTGACAGAGGGCAACGGACGTACCAGGATCTTGACCACCGAAGAAGAGGACAGGCTGATTGCCGAGGCTGAGCGCAGTACCTGGCCACCGATGGCACTTTTCCTGCGCTTGGCCCTCACGACTGGGGCGCGAAAGTCGGAACTGTTGCGTCTGCGCTGGGCTGACATTGACCTTGATCGGCGGATTGCAGTGATACCCAAGACCAAGAATGGCGAGGTACGCGCCCTGCCTCTGGTCCTGTCAGTTCGTGATGCCCTCAAAGCAGCCAAGAAGGTTCAACCCTTGGCAAGTGATTTGGTTTTCTTCAATCCCAAGGACCCTGGCAAGCCCAAAAACATAGAGACCATCTGGAAGCATGTCCGCCAGCGGTCGGGACTGGAGGCAGACCGGGCGGATTCGCTGGATCGCGTGGTGCTGCACTCCACCAGACACACGGCGGCCACCAAACTGATCCGGGGAGGCGCAAACCTCATCCAGGCCGCCGCAGTGACTGGCCACAAGACTGTCGGCATGCTCAAGAAGTACACCCACCTGGGCGCTGATGATGTTGTGGCGCTGGCCGATCGCCTACTGGAGCAACGCAAATGAGTAAGGCTCCTTCATCCGTGTTAAGTGGACTTGGATCAAGACAAACCGAGAGTGTGAAACACACGAAAGAAATTGATCGGCCAAAGTTGGATCGGTATCCCAAGCCGCTCAGAGAAATGCTGAATAAGCGAATAGCCACGCTGGAGCGCTGGCTGAAATTCAACGATCTTGATATGTCATGGAAAGAAGCTTTGGATGACTTTCGTGAGAACGTCCATATGGGCGTTACCAGCCCGTTCTATGCCATGAAGTACAAGGACTGTGGCGATATCGTTCAGTCTGCTTGGCTTCTAGATGAAGCCTTCGGAAAGTTGCACGATTACCAGCCAGAAGACTATTTGACCGAGGGCGTACTGAAAGCGTCCCAAAGATTCAACAGGAAGGGAAAGACCACTGACGACACGCCTAAGGCGATGGCACTGCTTCAAAAGTATGGGATCCTGAATGCGAAGCGCGGAAACGATGAAACGCCAGGCACGCAGGGCTGGATACGCAAGAAGGTCGGACTTGAAACAAGCTTGAGCCCACGCACCATTGACGGTATTGCCTCAAAGCTCAGGAAAGCTGCGAAATTGCAAAAAGGGATTGCAACGAATTAGGCACCAGACACTGCGAGCACCTCAACAAATACAGGTGTTCGCAAATGCAAACAGATCAAAAGCAAGGTGCAGACTGGTTCCCCCTAACCGAAGCAGTCGAGAAACCAGCAATCAAGCAGCTGGTCCCTACGCCCATCAGCTTCTATAACTTGCTGCGCAAGAATCGCCGCCGCCTGATTGAGCAGGGTGCGATCATCAAGGCGGGGAAAGCATGGGCCGTGTCGGTTAGCCGAGCCCCTGGTGTTATCGAACAGATTTACCGTGAGCAAACGCTCGCAGCCCTTGACCGTGTCGCATGAATCACCATGCGGCTGTCAAAATTCAAACCTGGTGCGCAGGAAGTGCTCCCTCTTTTCCCGGAGCTTCTTCCAATGCCATGCACCCAAAAGAAAACCCCTGACGGACCGCCATCCGCAGGGGTTCAAGACACACACCAAAGGCCCGTAGGGCACCGCCATGATGGCGCGCTTGTCACGGCCAGCAAACTGGCTGGCGGACGGTTCCTTTTTTACCATGCCAGCGACCAATGGCTTCTCGATGCAGGCCTAATTGAAAGTGGCAGCCTTCCACGCCAGGACATTGGCCACTGCATTGTCATCAACGGCCCCTCAACTTTCGGTCAGGCGGTACGGCTACCAGATGGCAATGTTGGGTTGACCATTGATGCCTTTGTCGCAATTGGCAAGGATCGGCATTTCATCCGATTTCTTGCCACAGCTTGCGGGTCAGATGCTCTGCCAGCCTCTGAGGTTATTCAGTCCCCAGGCGGGCGGAGGGTTGGGTGATGGCAGGCGACTGGATCAAGA
>VEQI01000056.1 GCA_018883305.1 Limnohabitans sp.
GGGCACCACCACCGCATTCACCCCCGCCTCCTCGAAGAAGGGGTTGTAAATCATGGGCGCCTTGAAGCTGTGCGTCGGGTAGCCGATGTGGGCAATGATCTCGGTATGACCGTTGATCATGGTGGCGTTACTTGCGCAGTTTGGCCAGCTCTGCCTGAAGATCGGCCACGGTGGCGGCAATGGGCTCACCGTGCTTGGCAATCACCGGCTTCATCTTGTCACGCAGGATGGCCATTTCAGAGGCCGGCAACTCAGTGATTTGCATGCCGTTCTTCTTCAAGTTATCCGTGATGCTGGCCACCTGGGCGCGTGATTGTTGGCGCTGGTACTTGACCGACTCGGTCACCGCGTCTTCCACGATCTTCTTCTCGGCAGCGGACAAACCGTCCCAGAACTTTTTGCTGATCATGACCGACTGCGGGTTGTACTGGTGGCTGGTGAGCGCCAGGTGCTTTTGCACTTCATACAGCTTGGCCGAATTGATGGTGGCCACCGGGTTTTCTTGCCCGTCCACGGCCTTTTGCTCCAGAGCGGCGTACAGCTCGGGGAACGGCAGCGGTGTGGGGTTGGCGCCCAGGGCCTTGACCCAGTCCACGTTGATGGGGTTGGGAATGACGCGCAGCTTCAGGCCCTCGATGTCAGACACTTTGTTGATGGGACGACGGCCGTTGCTCAGGTGGCGAAAGCCCAGTTCGTAGTAACCCAGACCCACAATGCCCTTGTCCAGCAGCTTGGCGTGCATCTTCTTGCCAAAGGGACCGTCCACCACGGCGTCGGCTTCCTTGCCATCGGCGAACATGAAGGGGAAATCGAACACGCCGAAGTCCTTGACCTGGCTGGCCAGAATGCCGGAGTTCATGGCCACCATCTCCAGCGTGCCGCCTTGCAGCGCGGACACGTTGGCCTGGTCGCTGCCCAGGGCGCCGCCCAGGAACAGGTTGACCTTGATCTTGCCACCGGACTTGGCCTCCACCACTTCCTTGAATTTCTCCATGCCTTGCGCAATGGGGTGACCCGCGCTGTTCTGGTTGGCGAACTTGATGGTTTTGTCTTGGGCCATGGCCAGGCCACCCAGGGACAGGGACAAGGCTGAAATCAGGGATTTGAGGAACAAGCGCTTCATGGTCAGGTCTCCGGTTAGTGTGTTGACAAGTGCTAATGTACGAACTGGTTAGTTTTTAATGTTAAGGGATAACCCTTGAATTCAATTGAAAATTGTTATAACTGGTATCGAGCCATCAACGCTCGACGAAACGCACCATGGCGTCGATGACGCGCTCACGCGCCAGGATGGACGCCTTGGCTTGTTTCAATCCGGTCTGGAAAATCAGACCGAAGGTGTGTCGATTGGAAACATTGAAAAAACACAGTGCCGAGATGAAGGAGTGAACCTCCAGAGGTTGCAAATCGGCTCGAAACACCCCGTCGTCCACGCCACGCGCCAGCAAACGCTCCAATGCAGAAATGGCGGTCACGTTCAATTCGTGAATGCGCGGGCTTTGTGCCAGGTAATGCCCTTGCTGCACGTTCTCGCTCATCACCAGCCGAATGAAATCTTCGTTGTCACGGTGATGATCATAGGTAAATCCCACCAGGCGGCGCAGCGCATCCATGGGGGCCAGATCTTCCAGATGCAGATCGGCTTCAATGCTGCGCATGCGCCGGTAAGCCTCCTCCAGTACAGCCAGGTACAAGCCGTCCTTGCTGCCGAAGTAGTAATAGATCATGCGCTTGCTGGTGCGCGTGGCCGCCGCAATTTCGTCGATACGCGCACCAGCCAGACCTTTGGCGGCGAACTCACGCGTGGCCACTTCCAGAATTTCCGCCGTGGTGCGTGCGGGATCATTCGTGCGCGACAACTCCTTGGCGCTCCCGGAATGAGATCGCACGGCTCGCTTGGGCAATGACACACGATCTGTATGTACTGGTTCGTTCATTTCGCCAGTATACGCATGCGCGCATCGACGGCATGGACTCGCGCTAACATGACCATCTCTAGGCTCATCTGCGCTAGGAAGCTCACCATGGCCAATGACATCAACGAACTGCGCCGCATCCTGCGCGAACACACCACCATTGCGGTGGTGGGTTTGTCCGCGGAGTGGCATCGCCCGAGTTACTTCGCCGCCAAATACATGCAGGCGCACGGCTATCGTATCGTGCCAGTGAATCCGCGCTATGCCGGCACTGCTGAAGGCATCCTGGGCGAGCGTTGTTATGCCAGCCTGCAGGACATCCCGCACGCGGTGGACATGGTGGATGTGTTTCGCCGCAGCGCCGATGTCCTGCCAATTGCGCAACAAGCCGTTGACATTGGCGCGCGCTGCCTGTGGCAACAACTGGAGGTGGAAAACCATGAAGCCGACGCTCTGGCGCGCGCACATGGCTTGTCGTCCGTGATGAATCGGTGCGTGAAGATTGAGCATGCCCGTCTGTTTGGCGGCTTGAACTGGATGGGCGTGAACACCGGCATCATCTCCGCTCATCGCCCACATTGATCGAGCCACCCCATCCACTGTCTCGACGTATTCACCTTGACACGCACGCGCCCTGCCCGTCCACGGAACCCCTCATGAGCGATCACGTTTTTCAACCCGAAACCCTGGCGATCCACGCGGGCCAGATCCCGGATGCCGCCACGGGCGCGCGCGCCCTGCCCATTTACCAGACCACCAGTTACGTCTTTGACAGCGCGGACCACGCTGCCAGCCTGTTCAACTTGCAGACCTTTGGCAATGTCTATGCCCGCCTGACCAACCCGACCGTGTCGGCCCTGGAGGAACGGGTGGCTGCGCTGGAAGGCGGACGCGCCGCCATTGCGAGCGCCAGCGGCATGGCGGCGGAGACGATGGCACTGATGACCTTGCTGCAACAAGGCGACCATGTGGTGGCGGCCAGCGCCTTATACGGTGGCAGTGTCACCATGCTGGCCGTCAACCTGCGGCGCTTTGGCATTGACACCACCTTTGTCGATGCCCGCAACCCAGACGCCTTTGCGGCCGCCATTCAACCCAACACCCGTGCCATCTTTGCCGAGAGCCTGGGCAACCCCAGCCTGATCCTGCTGGACATCCCGGCGGTGGCCGAGGTAGCACACGCGCATGGCGTGCCGCTCATCATCGACAACACGGTGCCCTCCCCGTATTTGTGCAACCCCTTGCGTTGGGGTGCAGACATCGTGGTGCACTCGGCCACCAAGTACCTGGGTGGCCATGGCACCACGTTGGCGGGTGTGGTGGTGGAGTCGGGCAAATTTCCCTGGGACAACGGCAAGTTCCCCGGCATGACCGAGCCCTCGCCGGGCTACCACGGCGTCAAGTTTTATGAGACCTTTGGCGACTTTGGTTTCACCATGCGCGCGCGCATGGAAATTTTGCGGGTGTACGGCGCCAGCCTTTCACCTTCCAGTGCCTGGCAAATCCTGCAAGGCATTGAAACCCTGCCGTTACGCATGGAGCGCCATTGCCGCAACGCCCTGGCCGTGGCGAGATTCCTGCAAGACCATCCCCGGGTGGCCTGGGTGAACTATCCAGGTTTGCCGGACCATCCGCAGGCCGATCTGGTGCAGCGCTTGATGCGTGGGTTTGAGGGGTGTGCTGGTGCGTCCGGCTTGCTGTCGTTTGGCGTGCGCGGGGGTTATGAACGCGCGGTGAAGTGCATTGAGTCGGCACAGTTCATGAGTCATCTGGCCAACATCAGCGACACGCGCACGCTCATCATCCATCCCGCCTCCACCACGCACCGACAACTGGAACCCGAGCAATTGCAAGCCGCCGGCGTCACGCCAGACCTGATCCGATTGTCCGTGGGGTTGGAGCACATCGACGACATTCTGTGGGACCTGGATCAGGCCTTGTCGCGCACGGGCGACTGAACACGAACGAGCGTATCAAGGCGCCATGGTCTTGATTTCAGCACCGAAGATCTGCTGCTGACTCTTGAGGTACTGTGCGTACTCATCCGGTCCCAGCAGTTTGGTTTCCGCGCCAAATACATTCAGGCTGTCCGTGATTTGAGCGCCATATTTCTCCACCGCCTTGCGCGCGGCGTTGTACAACGCGTCCACCACTTCACGCGGTGTGCCTTTGGGCGCGGAAATGCCGTAGTACACCGGGCTGGCAAAGTTGTACCCCAGTTCGCGCAAGGTGGGCACGTCTGGCAGCGCGCGCAGGCGCGTGTCGCCAAACACGGCCAAGGGGCGCAAAGTGCCTGACTTGATGTGAGCCAGGGCCGGCGCCAACGCCGTGGAAGACATGTTCACATGCCCGCCCAACAACTGGGTGATGGCCGGGCCGCTGCCCTGCGTGGGAATGTGGGTCCAGCGCAGCTGTGCCTCCTTGCTGAAGATCTCGGCCAGCAAATGGGTGATGCCCATGGCACCCGAGGTGGTGTAGTTGATGGCCCCCGGATTTTTGCGCGAATGCTCGATCAACTCCTTCATGGATTTCCAGGGCGATGACGACTGCACCACCAGCAGCATGCCGCCTTCCGCCAGCGCGGCCACCGGCGCAAAGGAGTCGGTGCTGTACTTCACATCCTTGTTGGCCAAGGGCACCACCACGATGGAGCCTTGTGACGTCCCCACCAGGGTGTAACCGTCCGGGCGACTGCTGGCCACCTGCCCCGCGCCCACGGCGCCACCGGCGCCGGGCTTGTAATTCAACACCACGGGTTGCCCCAGAAACTCGCCCATGCGGTCCACGAAGGGTCGCAGCAGGTTGTCAGTATCGCCCGGCTGAAACGGAATCACCACCTGAACGGCCTTGGTGGGAAAGGGATCGGCCGCCCAGGCGGGTGCGGTGCAAGCGCAGGCCAACGCCATCATGGCGCCCGTCATCGAGCGTGTCATCCGGGTCCAGATTTTCATGGGGAGTCTCCTTCAATCACAACGAACACTCATGCCACCATCGACCACGATTTCCGTGCCGGTGATGAAGCGCGCCTCATCCGAGGCCAGAAACAGGGCCGCATTGGCCGTGTCACGTCCATCGCCCATGAAGGGCAAGGGAATGCGTGATTGCCGACGCTTGAGCAGCACGTCCACGTCACCGGCCGACTGGTTGCCCGCCAGGATGGCGTCCACCAGCGGTGTGTGCAACTGGCCCGGCACCACGGTGTTGATGCGGATGCCATCCTTGGCGTGTTCCACCGCCACCACCCGGGCAAACTGGATCACGCCCGCCTTGGCCGTGGCATAGCCGACCTGGGCGGCACCGGTGTAACGCTGGCCCGAGGTGGAGGCGATGTTGACAATGGCCCCAGCGCCTTGCGTTTGCATCACGGGAATCACTTGCTTGCAGGTGAGAAATACCGTGCTCAGATTGATATCGATCTGGCGTTGCCAGTCGGCCTCGCTCAGCTTGACCGGACCACCAGGCACGGGCGTACCCACGTTGTTGACCAGAATGTCGATGCGACCATGCTGGTCCAGGCACGCATTCACCAGACCGGCAATGGCTGCGCTGTCGGTGACGTCGCAACGATAGGGGGTGATGGCCGAGCGTGCCGCACCCGCGCGTTCCAAGGTCTCGTCCATGGAACTCAGGTCGATATCCACCGCCCACACACGCGCACCTTCCTGCGCAAAACGCACCGCCATGGCCCGCCCATTGCCCCAGCCCGGACCCACACAGCCTGCGCCAGTCACGATGGCCACCTTCCCTTGCAAACGCCCTGTCATGTTGTCTCCTGTTGATGAGAGCTGTCGTGTCAGCGCGTGGCCGACACCAATCCGCCATCCACCACGATGGTCTGCCCGGTGATGTAGCGCGCCTCGTCGCTGGCCAGAAACAACACCGCATTGGCCACGTCCCAGGCGTCTCCCATGTGGCCCATGGGCACTTGCTGGTGACGATGGGCCACATAGCCCTCAAAATCGCCCTTGGCATATTTGTCTGCCAGACGCTTCACCAGGGGTGTGAACACCAGACCCGGTGCCACGCAGTTCAGGCGCACGCCCTTGGGGGCGTACAACACCGCTGTGGTTTTGGTGAGCTGCATCATGGCGGCCTTGGCGGCCGCATAACCCACCTGGGGCTTGCCCACATACCGTAGGCCTGCCACGGAAGAAATGCTCACCACCGAGCCACTGCCTTGTTGCTCCATCAACGGCAACACATGCTTCATGCACAGATAGGCGGTCTTGACGTTGATGTCCATCTGCTCATCCCAGACGTCCTCGGCCATCTCCGCGGGCCCGCCGGGTTCAGAACGTCCAACGTTGTTGATCAGGATGTCGATGCGGCCAAAGCGTTGCACGCAGGCCTGCACCATACGTTGCACCTCATCAGACTGTTTGACGTTGGCCGCCATGACCTCGACGGTGCCGCCCTCCTCTCGAATCAGTTGTTCGGTCACGCGTGCGGCATCCAGGTCCAGATCCACCCCGAACACGCTCGCCCCTTGGCGCGCCAGCAACACGGCGATGGCTTTGCCATTGCCCCAGCCCGGCCCCATGGAGCCGCAGCCCGTGACCAGGGCAATCTTGCCTTTCAAATTCAACATCGCTGCTGTCCTTTCCTTGTAGACACCTTAACTGTCCAGCCGGGTGTTGGACGCCTTGGCGGCCGCTCCCCACTTGACCACTTCATCGCGGATGAACTGGCTGAATTCAGCGCCGGGCAGTGCCCGCACCACCGAGCCACTTTGCGCCACGCGCTGGTTCAAGCCTTCATCACGCAAGACGGCGGCAAAGTCCTGCGAGATTTTTTGCACCACGGCTGCAGGCATGTGCGCCGGCCCCAGCAGACCTGCCCAGCCCACGGCCTCGAATTTCTCCAGCCCCGCCACGCCGGACTCGGCCAGGGCCGGCACTTGCGGCAAGGCGGCATTGCGTTGCAGGCTGGTCACCGCCAGCGGACGAATGCGTCCGGCCTGAATGTGCGGCAAGGCGGCCGACACACTGTCGATCATGAAGTGCACCTGCCCCGCGATCAGGTCGGTCAATGCCGGACCACTGCCCTTGTAGGGAATGTGCACCGCAAAGGTCTTGGTGGCCATCTTGAACAACTCGCAGGTCAGATGCTGCGACGTGCCCGGTCCACCGGAGGCGTAACTCAGGCGTCCAGGCTGCTGCCGCAGCATGGCCACCAGTTCGGCCGTGTTGTGCGCCGGAAAGTCCTTGTTGACCAGCAACACCAGCGGCGCGATGAAGCCCAGCGAAATGGGCGTGAAGTCGCGCAGCGGGTCATACGGCAAGCGCGAGAACACGGAAGGGTTGATGGACAGCGGGCCACTGGACACCATCCCCAGGGTGTAGCCATCCGCCGGTGAGTTCTTGATGGCCTCCATGCCAATGATGCTGCTGCCGCCCGGGCGGTTTTCCACCACCACGCCCTGCCCCCAGATGCTGGAGAGACGCTGCGCAAACAGGCGACCAAAAATGTCGGTGGCCTGTCCGGGCGGAAACGGAATGATCATCTTGACGGGCTTGCTGGGCCAGAGGTCTTGCGCATGCGCTGCAGACGTTGTGCCCCAGAGCGTTGTCCCCAAGGACATGGCGGCGGCCCCCAACAGCGTACGTCGATGCACGCCAGGCACACCGCCCTGCGCTGGTTGAAACCTCGTGGTGGTTTGATTTGCTGGCATGGCACGCCTCCTTCAGCCCATTCGTGTGCGCCATCTTCAAATGGCAAGGCTTGAGGGTACGACAGCTTGAGGTCCTCTTCGAATCGACATACCTCGGGCTTGTCACCCGGGTGTCACGTCAACCGCAGCCATGACCTGGAATTGACGCTTCGTGATTGACGCTCGCAGCACACTGGGTTAAGTTTGACGAGTTACAGGAGACACGCATGCCCATCGCGGAAATCAATCATTATTTTGTACGCGCCAACGACCTGGAAGCCACCCGCGCTTTCTACATGGAAGCCCTGGGCTTCGAACAAATGTCGCGCCCCGACTTCCCCTTCCCCGGCTACTGGCTGGGCGTCAACGGCAAGATCCAGGTCCACATGGGCCCTCACCAGATCCCCAACCGCGAGCACTACTACCTGGGCACACCGCCGGATGCCCGTACCGATCAAAGTGGCGTGGTGGATCACATCGCCTTTCTGGCAACCGACCCTGAATCCTTTGCCCAGCGTTTCAAGAAAATGGGCCTGAGTTTTCGTCCCCGCTACTTCCCCGAGTTCAAGCTGTTCCAGTTTTTTCTGCGCGACCCCAATCAGCTCATGATCGAGCTGAATTTTTTCAACATCGACGACGCCTCGGCGTGGATGGGGGATGCTGAAGACTACAGCCAGATGCAGCGCGTGGAGGAAATCAAATGAATGCGGTGTCACCACCCGCGCGCAGCTTTGCCGGCGTCACGCTGGAGGAAGCCCGCGAGCGTGCCCGCTCCCTGGTGCCGGTTTTGCGTGAGCGTGCCTCGCGTCAGGAGGCGGCTCGTCAGTTGTTGCCAGAAACCATCCAAGACCTGAACGAACTGGGCATTCTGCGCTTTGGCCAACCCAAGCGCTATGGCGGCATGGAGCTGGACTACCGCGCCATCTTTGACATTCCCTATGAAATCGGCCGTGGTTGCTGCTCCACCGCCTGGAACGTGGGCAACCTGGGCATTCATCACTGGATGCTCGCGTTGTATGACGAGCGCGCGCAAGAAGAGCTGTGGGCCGACAACCCCGATGTGTTGATCGCCTCGGGGATTGCCTACCCGCAGGGACGTGCGCGCCGCGTGGATGGTGGCTTTGAAATTTCCGGTCATTGGAATTTTTCATCCGGCGTGGATCCCAGCACCTGGAACATGCTGGCGGTGCAGGTGTTTGAGGGCGACAAGGTGGTGGATCACCGCATGTGCCTGGTCCCTGCCACTGATTACGAAATCATCGACGACTGGCAAGTCATGGGCATGCGGGGCACGGGCTCCAAGTCCGTCAAGGCACAAGACGTGTTCGTGCCGGAATACCGCGCCCTGTGCATGTACACCGCACGTGGCGAAGCGGTGTTTCCGGGTGCCAAGGTGAACGCCAGTCCCAACTACCTGCCGCCCTTGTCGGCCTACGGTAGCCATTGCATCGGTGGTGCCATCGTGGGCAACGCGCAAGCCGCCGTGGAGATGACCATTGAGGCCATCAAGGCGCGCAGCACCAACTACACCGGTCTGCGCATGCGTGACTTCCAGGCCGTGCAGTTGCATGTCTCCGGTGCGGCTGCGCGGGTGGAGGCGGCTCGTCTGTTGGCGCGCAGCGACTGCGCCACGGGTCAACGCATAGCCGAAGAAGGTCGCATGCCCACCGTGGAAGAGAAGCTGCAGGCCAAGCGCAACATTGCGTACGCGGTGCAGATCTGCACCGAGGCCATTGATTCATTGCATACGTTGGCAGGTGCCAATGGCATCTACGACCGCTACCCCATGCAACGCCTGTTTCGCGACCATCACGCCGGCATGGCGCACATCGGCTTCAGCTGGGATGCCCAGGGCGGCCCCTGGGGCCTGGTGGCCATGGGGGGCGAGTTTCACAACCCGGTGCTCTGATACGCACCGTGAATGCATTAATCAGCTGGTGAGGCACCGCCATCGATATTGATGGCCGTGCCAGTGATGTAGCCGCCCCCGTCGGAAGCCAGCAGGCAAACCAGGGACGCAAACTCCTCGGCCTTGCCCAGACGGCCCATGGGAATTTTTTGACCTTCACGCGCCAGATACTCGTCATAAGACAGCTCGGGCGCGTCGGCCTGATGAAAGCGCGGCCATTGCTCACTCTCGATGCGACCGATGCACAGCGCATTCACCAGCACATTGAATGGCGCCAACTCATGAGAAAGCACCTTGGTGTAGGCCATGCCCGCTGCCCGCGTCACGGAGGTGGGCGCTGAGCCGCCCGGTGGCGTTTTGGCCAAGGTGTTGAGCACGTTCAGAATGCGACCCCATCGACGCACCTTCATGCCCGGTGCCACCAGACGAACCAGCCGAATGGCCGAGAACAGTTTCAAATCCAGATCGCGTTGCCACACCTCATCTGTGATGTCCAGCGCAGGTTGGCGTGAAGAACCGCCCGCGTTGTTGAGCAAAATGTCAACGCCGCCCCAGGCCTGGTCCACCGTGGTCACCAGGCGTGTGAGGTCCTGGGCCTGCGCCACATCACAGACCACGGGCAGAATCTCTGCGCCCGTGTCTCGCCGCAATGACGCCGCCGCCGCTTCCAGTTTGTCAGCCGAGCGCGCTGCAATCGCCACCCGCGCCCCTCTGGACGCCATCATGCGAGCGGCCGCCAGACCCAAGCCCGCGCTCCCGCCGGTAATCAACGCCCGGCGCCCTTGAAAATCTTGTTGCATGGTGTCTCCATCGACGGGCAAAAAAAATCCCGCGCAATGCATTGTCGCGCGGGAGGCTTGCCAGCGTGGACGTCTAGGTGACGCCCGCGCCGTCTGCACTCAGAGCTTACTTGGCGGCCTTGGCGAATTCAGCCGACTGCTCTTTCACGATCTGGTCCACCACATCGGTATAGGCCGAGATCCAGTCTGACTGCGGCACCCACTTCTTGCCGTCCCACATGTCGATGCGTGTCTTGCCACCGCCGCCGTGGTCCTTGGGGGTCACGGTCACCGGTGCGATCAGGCCGTTGGCGTCAAAGTTGCGCAGGCTTTCCATGCCCGCTTTGACCTTGGCCGGCGTCAGCGGCAGACCACCATTCTTGATCGCCAGACGAACACCTTCAAAGGCGGTGGAATAAATGGCCAGGCCGGTGTTGTAGTAGATGTCGTTCAGGTTCTTGCGATCCCCGTTGCCCTTGCCCTTCTCATACAGCTCCTTGATGATTTGCTGGATGAGCGGATGGTCGGTGCCGCCCGACACGTTGGTGCCGCGCTTGAGGCCTTTGGCTTCATCGGCCCCGATGTTGGCGATGTCCACCTCGTTGAACCAGTTCACCGAGATCACCTTGTCCATGGCCACGCCGTTGCGCTTCATCTCGCGCGCTGCCGCCACGTGCATGGCCGACAGGTTCCAGGTGATCACCCAGTCCGGGTTGAAGCGACGGATCTGCGTCCACACCGCGGCCTGGTCACGACCGGGCAAGGGGTTGGGGAACAGTTGCAGATCAAACCCTTCCTTGGCCGCCAGCGTCTTCAGGATGGGAATGGGTTCCTGACCGAAGGCGTAGTCGGGGTAAATGAAACCCACTTTCACGCCTTTGAGGTTGCCGTTGGACTTGTTCTTGATGAACTGCACGTTGTTGGCCATCTGACCCCAGTAGGTCGGGCCGATCGGGAAGACCCACTTGAACACATCCCCATCGATGGCGTCGCCACGCCCGACGAAGGACTGCAGCAGGATGTTCTGATCGGCCATGACGCGCGGCAAAACAGCCCGTGACACCGGTGTCGACAAGGTGTCGAAAATCATCACGCCTTCACGCTTGAGCTTTTCGTAGCACTCGATGCCACGCTGCGGCTCGTTGCCGTGGTCTTGCACCACGATTTCGATCTTCTGCCCCTCCAGCCCGCCTTTGAGGTTGATCAGGTCTGCATAATCCTTGGCGGCTTGCACGACCTGCGGGCTGATGAAGGTATAGGCTTTGCTCAAGTCATAGCAAATGCCAAACTTCACTTGAGCCTGCGCCGACTGGGCTGCCAGGCCCAGGGCCACCGCGGCCATCAGGCCCCATGCTGTCTTTTTCATGTTCATCGTCTCCTTGCAGTTGTGAACCCATGTAGGTGAATTGCCTGAATGACACTCTGACGGTGCCTCCTCTTCGAGGACTGTGTGAACCTCAGCTCAACCAGCGCTTGCGGCGCCGATAGTGTTTGATGTCCTTGAAGTCTCGTCCCTCCGCCCCACCCAGGTAAAACTCCTGGATGTCCGGATTCTGTTTCATCGCCGACGCCGAATCGTGCATGACGATGCGTCCGTTCTCGATGAGGTAACCATGCGACACCACCTCCAGGGCAGCAATCGCGTTTTGCTCGACCAGCAGCACGGACAGCCCCTCCGACTGGTTGATGCGTCGAACAATGTCAAAGATTTCGGCGACCAAAAATGGCGCCAGTCCCAGGCTGGGCTCATCGAGCATCAGCAACTTGGGCTGTGTCATCAGCGCCCGGCCAATCGCCAGCATCTGCTGCTCGCCGCCCGAGAGGTAGCCGGCCTCGGTTCCCGCCCGTTGCACCAGGCGCGGGAAATAGCTGTAGACCATGTCGCGGTTGCGAATCATGTCGGCTCGGCCACCGCGAATGGCCGAGGCCGCGACCAGGTTTTCTTCGGGGGTCAGGTGCTCGAACACGCGGCGACCCTCGAGCACCTGGGCAATGCCCAGCCGCACCCGCTCTTGCGGCGGCATGGCGTCGATGTTTTGTCCCATGAAGTGGATTTCGCCACGGGTGACTTCACCCCGCTCGGCCTTGAGCAGACCGCTGATGGATTTGAGCAAGGTGCTCTTGCCTGCCCCGTTGGCGCCGAGCAAGGCCACCATGCCGCCTTGCGGCACCTCCAGCGAGGCGCCCTTGATCGCCAGGGCCACATGGTCATAAATGACTTCAACGTTGTTGATGCTGAGCACCGACGCGGACGATGAGGAGGTGGTTGCGTTCATCACAGACCTCTTACTTGCGCGAATAACCGAAGGGCCACAACAGCAGGTAGTTGCGCACATTGCCATACAGCTTGCCCAGCCCCATGGGCTCGACGATCAAAAACAAAATGATCAACGCGCCATAGATCACATGCGGGATGTGCGCCAGCGTCTCGTCGCCCACCGCCAGCCCCGCAAACTTGGCCGCCCAGGCGATGAAGTGGTTGATCTGACTGGGCATCAGCAAAATGAACGCCGCACCAAACCAACTGCCAATGATGCTGCCCAGGCCCCCAACGATGACCATGGCCAGCAACTCGATGGAGACATTGATCGAGAACTGCTCGGGGGTGACGGCGTGATAGAAAGTGAAAATCAGCACGGCCCCGCTCACACCACCAATGAAGGACGACGTGGCAAAGGCCACCAGCTTGTAATAAAAGCTTTGCACACCGATCACGGCGGCAGCAAAGTCCTTTTCACGCACTGCAACCAAGGCACGCCCCAGTGCCGTGCGCTTGAGGTTCAGCATGAAT
>VEQI01000390.1 GCA_018883305.1 Limnohabitans sp.
ACCACCCACCGCGCGCTTGGTGCTGTCAGATTCGGTCAATTGGGCAGCGTACAAGGTGCCCGCGGAGAGTTGACCCGCCACATCCGCCACGAACATGAACAGTCCGCCGCTGGTGGAGTCATCACCCATGATCACGGTTTTGTTGTCCGGCATGACTTGCGCTTTTTCACGCGAGATGCGACCCAGGCAGTAATGCTTCTTGATGGTGGCCGTGCCATCGGGGCTCACTGTGACTTCCGGCACATGACCATAGTGGTAGGGGTTGGCCTGGGTGGCGGAGCCAAACGTGTTGCTGCTGAACGTCTGGAAGCTGGTCAGGCTGCTGCCAGTGAGCGCGGTGGCATCTGGCGGATACTCTTCACTGGAGAGGTGGGTGTTCCAGGGGGACAGGCTGCTGGCGCATGTGATCCAAAGTCCGTGCACGCTGGCGGTGTTCACCGGGTGATAGGACACGGGGGTCAAGTCGCCGGTGGTTTTGTCCTGGTTGAGCGCCGTCACACCAATTTGGGAGGGTAGCTAGCCGTACATGCCGTTACTGGTGCCACCGACGTTGTAAACACCACCACCGGGTCGGGCTTCGCCCTGCTTAGCGTTGGCCGTTTTGTACTCAAACTGCGCCACATGGAACAAGGTGTTGCCGGTGATGCCAGGCACACTCGGGTTATTGAGTTTGAGCAGTGAGGTGCCATCCGGACAGTCGGAGAAAAACTGAACGGGGGTGGTGCCCGAGGTGTCAATGATGGCGTTGCCGTTGACGTCGTAGTAGCCACCTGCCAACGCCTGACCGCCCTCAACGACGGGTCTGCTCAGGGTGTCACCTGTTTTGTAGATGGACTTGTAGGACAGGGCTCTGCTGACATTGGCGGTGTTGCTGTCGTTGGCGTAGGTCAGGGTGACCGTGGCGTTGGTGAACGTCGTGGCACGGTCTGCAGTCGCGGTGGGCGCCGCCATGTTATTGAAAATGATGCCAGTGATACGGGTAGCAATGGTCTCGCCGGAGCTGCATGCGCTCAACAAAGCTGCCGAGCTGACGCCGCCGAGCATGGGTGTTGCAGGGACGGTGGACGCCCATTGCAACAGGGTACGACGCGAGAGCTTGTGGTTTGGCATGTTGTGAATCCTCGAAGGTTGGTGAGGATTGGCATGCTAGGCAACGAAGATGAAAGCCCGGTGACGATTTATTGAAATCAAGATGACATCCATATCGTTTGTTCATCAGTTCACACCAGTGAGCGTCACCCAAAAAAATGGCAGCACCTTTTCTGGCGCTGCCATGGATTTCTTGAGCCATCCCCATCAGATGTTTTCTGGGGACGGGCGCAAGGGGCTGGATCAACCATCACATGAGGCTGATTTTCCATTCGTGGTACAGGTTCGCAGGAGCTTGCGCTCCTTGTCATACACCTGCATTTTCCAGTTACGGGTGCCTGCAATGCGATCAATCACCAGGAAACTGAACTCGTTCATCACCGCGGTTTCCTTCTTGCCCGCACCCGTGAGTGCGCTGGAACTGAAGTTCACAGGGAGATGTTGGGCAAAGTTGCCGTACCAGGTGGTGGCCTTGGCGGTCAGGCCGTTAAAGACCTGATCAAACCATGGCCAGTTGCCAGAGGTGATGGCATTGCCCCAGCCCTTGTTGGCCAGAGCGCTCCCGGTGTTGGCTTCGATCAGCCCCTCCAGGTTGTCACCCGTGGTGCCCATCAGAATACTCATGGGCAGATTGGATGCTGTGGGGTGGCTGATCATCTGAAAACCATGAATGTGTCCTGCATGCGTCATTTGCGTGTTAGCGGGCAAGGTGCCATTGCCAAAGGCCACACTTTCAGCACCAGGGTGAATGGCTTTTTGCAATTGCCAGGTGTCGGCCCCTGCGGAGCTGGCGCTGGCATTGGATGCCACGGCTGCGCCACCGGAGTAGGCAAAGAACGGCTTGTGCGAAACAATCCACGTCACTTTGTTGTTGTCGTTGGAGTCAGCCAATGCACTCACCTGATTCAGCTGGCGTGCCACGCGCACGTGATCCAGCAAGGTGGAGCCTTTGCTGCTGGTCAGTCCGTTCGGAGCGCTGTTCATCATGGAGGCATCCAGCAGCACCATTTGCAAGTCGCCAATGGTCATGGTGACCGGGTCGATGAACTGGCTGCAATATTTGTTCACGTTGAAGCTGCTGCCACGAACATAGGCGGCATCATATTCCGGCTCGCCAGCGGGAAAGCTGCGTGGATCCAGGAATCGGAACCAGCCTTGAGCTGCACGGTCACACAGTTCGTGGTTGCCGCGGGTGATGGCCCAGGGCGCCACGGCCAACAGCGGGCCTGAGGCTTTGAAAAAGTCCTCTTCCCAGGCACGCCAGCCGTAGGTCACCGAATCGTCGATTTTGGCTGCCTGGAACTTGGGCCACACCACGGCAGTATTGTCAACTTCGCTGCCGCCGTTGACAGCATTGGCAGCACCGCCCCAGCGCTTTTGCACGCCATAGGGGAAGCCCTCGCGGTAATGGATGTCGCCATTGTGAACCAGCAAGTCAGGGCTGAAGCTGGCAGCCACTTTGGCCAGTTTTGCCCAGGGCCAGGCCGTTTCATCGGTGCAGTCTTGCAGCGGATCACCACCTGAAGTGGTGCCATCTGCGGCTTGCACGAATGCCGTAGGACCCTTGAGTCGGCAACCCGTATCGCCCACGACGACGACGCGGTTGATTTGCGTGGGCAGCAGTTTCAGCGGCATGCCGTTGATGGAGGCGCTCTTGGCAGATGACGGGATGGCAGCTTCGCAAGTCAAGACGTTGAAATCCACGGCGGTGGCTGATCCGTAATTGGCACCATTCGATCCTTTGCCCAAGGCGATGCCTGCACGCACCGACATATTGCTCAAGGTGCCATTGATGGCAATTTGCGGGCAGGTTGCATTGCCTTTGCTGTCCGGAACCACAATGGCGCGGGCAAACAGGC
>VEQI01000391.1 GCA_018883305.1 Limnohabitans sp.
CGACAATGATGTCTCCTTTGTCCATGCGTTTGACCGTGCCGACAAAAATTTTGTCGCCCCGGGACATGAAGTCATTGAGCAGCATTTCACGTTCGGCATCGCGAATTTTTTGCAGAATGACCTGTTTGGCCGCCATGGCCCCGATGCGTCCGATGGGCAGGGATTCGATGGCCTCTTCGATGTACTCGCCTTCCTCGACATCGGCCACGCGCTCACGGGCATCCATGAGCATTTCCTCGGCATCGGGGTTTTGCAGACCCGCGTCATCGGGCACCACCAGCCAGCGGCGGAAGGTTTCATAGTCGCCCGTGTCCCGGTCCATGGCGACACGAATATCCACCTCGCCCTGATAGAGCTTTTTGGTGGCCTGGGCCAGGGCCGATTCAACGGCCGCAAACACCACGTCACGCTCGACGTTTTTTTCGCGCGAGATGGCTTCAACCAGCATCAACATTTCGCGGTTCATGTTCGACTACTCCTGTTTACTCTTGATGGGCCTGACGACCCTTGAAATCCACCAATGGAGCCAGGCGGGCATCGCGCAGCTCCTCCAGTTTGAAACCCAGCACCTGTAGCGGCAACGGGGCCTTGTGCTTACTCACCCGCTGACCCGGCTTGACGGCAGGCTCATCACGCCAGGTGATTTGCCAGCCGGCCGGCGAATCACCGCTGGCCTCCACACGCTCCAGGGTGCCGCGGAATTTTTTGCGATTGGCCGACACCAGTCCGGACGCAGCCGCCCCCATGGGGGCCTTGAGCGTGATGTCGATGACGTGACCGCAATAGCGCTCGAAATCTTGTTCGTGGCGCAAGGGGCGATCGATGCCGGGCGAGGAAATTTCCAGCCGACGGTACTCGACACCGTCCACCTCCAGCGCAAACTGCAACTGGCGATTGACCTTCTCGCAGTCTTCCACGGTGATGAATTGTTCTGGCTGACCGGCTTGCCAGGGGAGATCGATGGTGACGCGCAGCAAGCCGCCGGCAGAGCGCTCGGTCTCCACCAGGTCATAGCCCAGCCCTTTGACAGTTTGTTCAACAATGTCTTGCAACGCCACGAATCAACCAGCCCCTATCGAATACCCTTAGCGGGAAATGTACAAACCAAAAAAAACGGGCGGTGATAACCCGCCCGTTTGGTCGTGAAGTCCATATTGTAGCGCGTAACGCCTTGATTTCTAAAAGGTTTTACAAAAAAATCAAGCGGCAGCGGCCAGCAATCGCTTTGTATACACATCGGCTGGTGCCGACAGGATCTGAGCCAGGGGACCGGACTCCACCACCCGCCCGTCCTTGAGTACCATGACCTCATGGGCCATGGCCCGAATGACGTCGATATCATGCGTGATCAGCAAGTAGCTCAGCCCGCGCTCGCGCTGTAGCCGCTGCAGCAGCTGTAATACTTGTTTCTGAATCGACACATCCAGCGCACTGGTGGGTTCATCCAACACCAATATCTGTGGCTGCACAATCAAAGCACGCGCAATCGCCAGTCTCTGGCGCTGGCCGCCTGAAAATTCGTGTGGATACCGTCTCAAGAGGCCGGGAAACTGCACCTGATCCAGCCCCACGTCCTGCAGCACTTGAATCACGCGCTCGCGGCGCAGATCCGCGTTCAGCCCTGGCTCATGAACCAGAAGACCTTCCGCCACCAGTTCCTCAACCGACATGCGAGGTGACAGCGAAGAGAACGGGTCCTGAAACACCACCTGGATTTGACGCCGCAGGGGGCGATCAAGCGAACTGCGACCGTGCCATGGCTGGCCCATCACCGAAAGCTCACCCTTGGCCGGATGCAGACCCAGCGCCGCCAGCGCCAGACTGGACTTGCCTGAACCCGATTCGCCCACAATGCCCAGGGTCTGTCCCTGTTGCAAGGTGAAGTCCACACCGTGCACGGCCACATATCGCCCACGTCTGAACCAGCCACGAACACCCTCCAGGGGCTGGTCATAGGCCACCTCCAGCTGGTGACAAGACAGCACCATACGCGCCGCCTCTGGCACAGGCGCCACATCACGGGTTGGAAGACTGTCCACCAAACGGCGGGTGTAGGGATGCTGCGGTTGCGTCAGAACCTGGGTGCTGGGGCCCTGTTCCACCAGATGCCCCTGCTCCATCACGGCCACTTGATCGGCGAAGCGACGCACCAGCGGCAAGTCGTGGGTGATCAGCAAAATGGCCATGCCATGTCGGACACGCAGCTCGTCCAGCAAGTCCAGCATTTGCCCACGCAAGCTCACATCGAGTGCCGTGGTGGGCTCATCGGCGAGCAACAGGCGCGGCCGACACGCCAGGGCCATGGCGATCATGGCCCGCTGGCGCTGCCCCCCCGACAGTTGATGCGGATAACTGCGTGCACGTCTTGCGGGATCAGGAATACCGGTTTCTTGCAGCAAGTCAACTGCCCGATCCCATGCCTGTGACGCACTCAGCGCCTCTTTGAGAATGAGCACCTCGGCGATCTGCCGCCCGATGGTGAACAACGGGTTGAGCGCCGTCATGGGCTCTTGAAAAATCATGGCGATCTCGGCACCACGCAAGGCCTGCAAGCGTGCAGCAGACATGGCCAGCACATCCTCCCCCGCAAACCAACAACGACCCGTGACCTGCGCGCCCTGCGCCAGGCGAAGCACACTCAGCGCCGTCACCGACTTGCCCGAACCGGACTCACCCACCAGCGCCCATTTCTCACCAGCCTGAATCGAGAGATCCACACCGTGCACCACTTCTCGCCCCTGAAAGGCAATGCGCAGGTCTTGCAGTTGCAGCAGGGGCGTGCTCATCGAACATCCTCCTGACGTCGAGGATCCAGCGCATCGCGCAGCGCATCACCCATGAAGGTCAGCAGCAGAAGCGTCACCACGAGCACGGCAAATGTGCTGAGTGAGATCCACCAGGCATCGATGTTGTTTTTGCCTTGTGACAGCAT
>VEQI01000392.1 GCA_018883305.1 Limnohabitans sp.
CCCCAAGAGCATCAAAGCCCTGGAAGCCTCCATGGCGGCTGAACGCCGCATCATGCTGGTGGCACAAAAGGCTGCCGCCAAGGACGAGCCTGCCGTGACCGACATGTTTGAAGTCGGTTGCGTGGCCACCATCCTGCAAATGCTGAAACTACCCGACGGCACCGTGAAGGTGCTCGTGGAAGGTCAGCAGCGAGCCCAGGTCAACCGCATTGATGAAGGTGCCGAACATTTCACGGCCACGGTCACGCCCACCGTGCCCTCGCAAGATCCGCTGATCGACACCGAGATTGAAGCCTTGCGCCGTGCGGTCATGCAGCAGTTTGACCAGTACGTCAAACTCAACAAAAAAATCCCGCCCGAGATCCTCACCTCCATCTCCAGCATTGACGATGCCGGCCGCCTGGCAGACACCATTGCGGCGCACCTGCCGCTCAAGCTGGAGAACAAGCAACTGGTGTTGGACCTCACCGAGGTCAAGCCGCGCCTGGAAAACCTCTTCGAGCAACTGGAACGCGAAGTCGACATCCTGAATGTGGACAAGCGCATCCGTGGCCGCGTCAAGCGGCAGATGGAAAAGAACCAGCGCGACTTCTACCTCAACGAGCAAGTCAAAGCCATCCAGAAGGAACTGGGCGAAGGCGAAGAGGGCGCCGACATCGAAGAGATCGAGAAAAAGATCAAGCAGGCCAAGATGCCGGCCGATGCGCGCAAGAAAGCCGAGGGCGAACTCAAGAAGCTCAAGCTGATGTCACCCATGTCGGCAGAGGCCACGGTGGTGCGCAACTACATCGATGTGCTGGTGGGCCTGCCCTGGAGCAAAAAGACCAAGATCAAGCACAACCTGGGCAACGCCGAGGATGTGCTGAATGAGGACCATTACGGCCTGGAGAAGGTGAAAGACCGCATCCTGGAATATTTGGCGGTGCAGCAACGCGTGGACAAGGTCAAGGCGCCCATCCTGTGTCTGGTAGGCCCCCCGGGGGTGGGCAAAACCTCTTTGGGACAGTCCATTGCCAAGGCCACGGGGCGCAAGTACGTGCGCATGGCCTTGGGTGGCATGCGTGACGAGGCCGAGATTCGCGGTCACCGTCGTACCTACATCGGCGCCTTGCCTGGCAAGGTGCTGCAAAACCTCACCAAGGTCAACACCCGCAATCCGCTGTTCCTGCTGGACGAGATTGACAAGCTGGGCAGTGATTTCCGGGGCGATCCCTCCAGTGCCTTGCTGGAAGTGCTGGATCCGGAGCAGAACCACACCTTCAATGATCACTACGTCGAGGTGGACTTCGATCTGAGTGATGTGATGTTTGTGGCGACCTCCAACTCCATGAACATCCCGCCGGCGTTGTTGGACCGCATGGAAGTGATTCGGCTCTCGGGTTACACCGAGGATGAGAAAACCCACATCGCCACGCGCTACCTGCTGCCCAAGCAGATGAAGAACAATGGCGTGAAGGACGAAGAGCTGCTGGTGGAAGAAAGCGCCATTCGAGATGTGGTGCGCTACTACACGCGTGAGGCGGGCGTGCGCTCGCTGGAGCGCGAGCTGTCCAAGATTTGCCGCAAGGTGGTGAAAGGCTTGCTGCTCAAGCAGATGCAACCGCAGGTGCGCGTCACCGCTGACAATCTGCACGACTTCCTGGGTGTGCGCAAGCATACCTATGGCCGAGCCGAGCAGCAAAATCAGGTGGGGCAGGTGGTGGGTCTGGCTTGGACCGAGGTGGGGGGCGATCTGCTCACCATCGAAGCGGCGGTCACCCCCGGCAAAGGCGTGTTTACGCGAACCGGCTCACTGGGCGATGTGATGAAAGAGTCCGTGGAGGCCGCCCGTACCGTGGTGCGCAGCCGCGCGCGTCGACTGGGCATCACCGATGAGGTGTTTGAGAAAAAGGACATCCACATCCACGTGCCCGATGGTGCGACGCCCAAGGACGGCCCAAGTGCTGGTGCGGCGATGGTGACAGCCATCGTCTCCACGCTGACGGGCATCCCGGTCCGTGCCGATGTGGCCATGACAGGCGAGATCACCTTGCGCGGTGAGGTCACGGCCATTGGCGGTTTGAAAGAAAAACTGCTGGCTGCTCTGCGTGGCGGCATTAAGACCGTGATGATTCCGGAAGAGAACGTCAAAGACCTGCAAGACATTCCCGAGAACGTCAAAAACGGTCTGGAGATTGTGCCGGTCAAATGGGTGGACAAGGTGCTGGAGGTTGCACTGGAGAAACTGCCCACACCACTGACGGATGAGGCGCCTGCGGTGGCTGCTGCTGCGGAGGGCGCACAGACGGCAACGGCCTCCGTGAAGCACTGATGTCAGGCTTCAAGGTCAACTTGTTTGACGTGAAAACAAAAGGCCTTGGGAATTCCCAAGGCCTTTTTGTATTCCTTCGCGCTTCGAAATGACGCACGGATGGTGCTTATTCGCTGATCACCCGAATCTTCGCTGCCGCTGCCCGAGCCCTCGACAATGCGTCTGGGCCTTGAGCCAAAGCCACCGCCATTCGCCGATAGGGGCGTGTCGTGGGTTTCCCAAAAATACGCACGTCCACCCCCGGTTCAGACAGCGCAGCCTCCACCCCTTCAAACCTCGGGTGCTTGCCCTCTTTGTCGGCCAGCACCACGGCGCTGGCGCCTTCCACGCTGCGGATGAGTGGAATGGGCAGGCCCAAGATGGCGCGGGCATGCAGGTCAAATTCGCTCAGGTTCTGGCTGATGAGCGTGACCATGCCGGTGTCATGCGGACGAGGGCTCAACTCACTGAAGATCACCTCATCACGCGTGACAAAAAACTCCACGCCAAAAATGCCCGCGCCTCCCAGATCCGACGTCACACGACGCGCCATTTCTTGGGCTGCTGCGAGGTGCTCCGCACGCATGGCTTGTGGCTGCCAGCTGTATTGATAGTCACCGCGCTCCTGGACGTGGCC
>VEQI01000393.1 GCA_018883305.1 Limnohabitans sp.
GATCCACACCGATGAGGCCATGTTGCGTGGGCGCGTGTTGATCGCTTCCAGTGAGTCACAGCCGCAGCAGGCCGGGCGTTTTCTGCATGACATCGCTGCCGAATGGCAAGTGTCACTGCCGGAGGCGGCACGCCGGCTGCAACCGGGCAGCGCCATCTACTTCCTGATGGACGAGCTGGATGTGCAGCGCATCCTGGCCTTCGACGACACCATGGTGGGGTCGGATGGCATTCCTCTGGGCGAGCACCCGCACCCTCGGCTGTGGGGCACCTTCCCCCGCGTGCTCGGCCACTACAGCCGCGATGTCGGGTTGTTCCCCCTGGAAACGGCGATCTGGAAAATGACAGGATTGACGGCGCGCAACTTCGGCCTGGCTGATCGAGGCCGACTGGCCGAAGGCCTGGCCGCCGATGTGGTGGTCTTCAATGCCGATCGCGTGGCCGATCGCGCCACCTACGACGCGCCCCAGCAAGCCGCCGCAGGCATCGAGTGGGTGCTGGTGAATGGCGAGGTCACCTGGCAACAAGGTGTCCATTGCGCAACACGCGCGGGTCGTGTCCTCCAGAGAACCGCCTGAGAATGCCCCTTCAATTGATGACACAGTGTGCCGGCCACGTGGCGCTGGCCAACGGAGTTTTTACTCATGCATGATCTTGTGATCCGTGGCGCCGAAGTCCATGACGGACTCGGCAATCCCCCCTGCATTGCCGACGTGGCGATTGATCAAGGCCGTATCACCGCGATCTCGCCACAGGCCGGTCCTGCGCGAGAGAACGTGAACGCCTCTGGCTTGACCCTGATGCCTGGCATTGTCGATCTGCACACGCACTTTGACGCACAAGTCACCTGGGATCGCACGCTGTCGCCCTCCCCGGCACTGGGCGTCACCACCGCTGTGCTGGGTAATTGCGGATTTGGCATTGCGCCCTGCCCGGCGCCGTTGCGCGAGACCATGATCAAAAACCTGTCAGTGGTGGAGGGCATGGACTTGCAGGCCTTGCGAACCGGCATTCAATGGGAATTTGAGAGCTTTACGGAATATCTCCAACAACTACGTCGCATCGGCCCCTACCTCAACACAGCCGTGTTTGCCGGGCATTCTGTCTTGCGTACCGCCGTGATGGGCGAGGCAGGCTCCACGCAAGTGGAACCCACGGATGATCAGTTAGCCACCATGTGCCAGTTGTTACGCGAATCGATGGCAGACGGTGCCATCGGCCTGGCGTCTTCCTTTTCGCCCAACCACAGTGGCTATGGCGGGCGCCCCATGCCGTCCACCATCGCCACAGAGCGAGAGATCAAGGCGCTGACCGCCGTGTTGGGCGAAGTCAACAAGGGGGTCTTCATGATGGCCACGGGTCCCCGTGGTACGCCCGACATGATGGAATCGATTGCGCAGGCCAACGGCCGGCCGGCCTACATCTCCACCGTGCTCACCATGTACAACGAGGCCAATCCCTCGCTGGGCATGACCTACTACGAGCGTTGTGCACAGGCCCTGGACCGAGGCCATGAGGTCTATGTCCTGACCAGTTGCCAACCCCTGTCCTTTGACTTCACCCTCAGCGACCCTTACGTACTGCTGAGTCATTCGGCGTTTGAGGTGGTGAAGCAAACACCTGCCGAGGCATTGGCCGCCATCTACGCAGATCCTGCTTTCCGTCAAGCCTTCCGCGAGAACTTGCGTCAACCGCGCAGCGGCATTTTATTTCTGGGGAACTGGAACAACATCGAAGTGGGAGCCACCACCCTGCCAGAACATCAAGCCCTGGAGGGTTTGAGCATGGTGGCGTTGGGTCAGCGTTGGGGCAAAGATCCGCTGGACGCTTTCTTTGATCTGGCCTTGGCCGAGAACTTGAAGACCCACTTTGTGGGCAAGTTTTTCCAGAACGTGGACGAAGGTGTTGCGCCCCTGCTCAAGCATCGAGCTGGCGTGGTCACGTTGTCCGATGCTGGCGCCCACCTGAGCTACATGTGCGATGCTGGCTTTGGCCTGCACTTTCTGGCGCATTGGGTTCGTGAGACCGGTCACTTCAGCATGGCCGAAGGCATTCGTAAACTCACCAGTGAGCCGGCACAGCGTTTCCGCATTCCCGAGCGCGGTCGGCTGGTGGTGGGTGCGCCCGCCGATCTGCTGCTGTTTGACCCCGCCACCGTGGGCATCTCCAAACCGCTGCCCCGCCAGGACTTGCCCGGCGGTGGCACACGCATGATTCGCGAGTCACGCGGCGTGCATGGGGTGTGGGTGAATGGCGTGCTGGTGCATGATGGGCAAGAGTACGTCGCCCTGGATCATGGACCAGGTCAGGTGCTGGATCACTTCGACACCTGACGCATCTGATCCGAGACGCACGACGCTAGCGAAGCGCTGGGTGTCGCGACACCGCATGCCTCAGCGCGTGACATACCCCATGGCATGGGGCAGCCAGAGCACGATCTGGGGGAACAAGGTCATGGCCAGCAACAGCGCCATCAGCATCACCAGAAACATCCAGCCCTCACGCATCATCTCGCCAATGGGAATGCCGGTGAGCGCCTTGGTGACGAACAACAGCATGCCAAACGGCGGATGAATGAGGCCGATCATCATGTTAAGCACCACCAGCACACCAAAGTGCACCAGGTCGATGCCCAGCGCGCGCACCGAGGGCAACAGCATGGGCACGAACACCAACAGCAGCACTGACACATCCAGAAAGCAGCCCAGCACCAGGAACAGCAAGTTGGTCATCAGCAGAAACCAGACCGCCTGCAACTGCATGCCGTCCACCCACTGCGCCACCGCCTGCGGCACGCCCTCGGCGGTGAACGCGTAATTGAGCAACAGCGAGCCCGCCAGGATGATGGTGATCACCGCGCTGGCGCGTGTGGACTCCTGCACCACCTCCCACAAGCGCTGCCACGAC